>DVHR01000039.1 GCA_018711925.1 Candidatus Coprenecus pullicola | reverse complement strand
TACCAACTGAGCTATGGCACCGTGTTTGGTTTGGGAGTGCAAAAGTAAGAGTTATTTTGGATTTTGCAAAATTTTCTTCAAAAATCGGGGAAAATCGCAGAAATGCTTACCTTAGCGGCTGCCCGGCAGGGTGAGGTGTCCGTCCGAAGCACGGGCTTGAGATGACAAATTATGCGAGTGATGAAGTACGTGGATGTGATTATACCGCTGAGATTCAGGGACTCGGTGACGTATTCGGTTCCGCAGGAGCTGGAGGGCAGGATCGTACCGGGAAGTATAGTGAAGGTGACGGTCGTGGGACGGTCGTATACAGCGGTGGTGCTGAGAGTAAAGGATGTGCCTGGTTTTGACCCGTCGAAGATAATCCCGCTCAGGGACGTGGTCAAATTTCCGCCGGTAACGCAGGCCAATATGGATTTTCTGCGGCAGGTGGCCTCTTATTATATGTGCTCGCTCGGAGAGGCGTTCAGGTTCGCGGCCCCCTCTACGGTAAAGGCTCTTAAGCGGGACAAGGCGAGGGAGGCGGATGTTGAGGAAGCGACCGGGAACGTCAGTGGCGGGCCGGAACCGGCCGGGGTGGCCTTGCCGGTATTGTCAGAGGAGCAGGCTCAGGCGGTGGACAGCATAAGAAATCTGTTCTCGTCAGGCAACAATGTCCTGCTGCACGGCGTCACCGGCTCCGGCAAGACCGAGATATACGTCACTTTGGCGGATGAATGTCTCCGAAAAGGGCGGAGTGTCCTGTATCTTGTTCCGGAGGTCGCCCTCAGCCGTCAGATACAGAAGCGGCTTGAGGACCATTTTCCGGGCAGGCTGCTGGTATATCATTCCCGGCAGACCGCTGCGCACAAGAGGGAAGTATATGAGAGGGTTGCCTCATGTTCAGAATGTTCTGGGCCTTATGTCATTCTCGGACTGCGTTCGGCTCTTTTTCTGCCTTACCGCAATCTCGGTCTGATAATAGTGGACGAGGAACATGACACGTCCTACAAGCAGACCGACCAGGCTCCACGCTATCACGGCCGCGATACCGCCCTGATGCTGGGCCGGACTATGCGCTGTCCTGTGCTGCTGGGCTCGGCGACACCGTCGTTTGAGAGCCTTTTCAATGTGCAGGTGGGCAGACTGGGACTTGTCTCCTTGACGCACAGGTATTTCGGTGGCGAGGACAGTTCCGTGGTGCTGGTGGACATGAGAAAGGAAAGACGAAAGAATGCGGTGAAGGGCCCGTTTTCCCTGATTTTGCTAAAGGCTATAGCCGCGCGGCTGGAAAGACGCGAGCAGGTCCTGATTTTCCGCTCCAGAAGGGCGTATGCCTCCGCGGTCGAATGCGGTGAGTGCGGGGCGGTGCTCAGATGTCCGCGGTGCAATATCCCGCTCAGTTACCACAAGTTCAATCACAGCCTGTCGTGCCATTACTGCGGTTACACCGCGTCATTTCCTGCTGTTTGTCCCGAATGCGGCGAGGATTCGCTACGACTGTTGGGAGACGGTACCGAGAAGATAGAGGAGACCCTGCATGAACTGTTTCCGGAGGCCAGGATAGAACGCTTTGATGCTGACACCACTAAGGACAAACGCGAGGAGACCAGGATTCTGAAACAGTTCTCCGATGGAAAGATAGATATTCTCGTAGGTACGCAGATGATAACCAAGGGATTCGATTTCAGCAGACTGACTCTGACGGCTGTGCTGAAGGCCGAGGCGGTGACATCCGTATTTGACTTCAGGGCGGACGAGCGGGCGCTCCAGCTGCTGCGTCAGCTTATGGGGCGGGCCGGACGTCGGAGTTCCTCAGGGGAGATGATAGTGCAGACTTTCAGAGCTGAGCATCCTGTGTTCAACATGCTGCTTCATCCCGGCGGAGAGGATATCCGCGGGCTGATGGAGGAGCGTCGGGAATTCGGCTATCCTCCGTTTACGAGGATCATACGTATATCGGTAAAATCAAAGGAAAAGGAACGGTCGGAATGCCTGGCCAGGGATGTGTCCGCGACACTGAATCGTTCAGGTTTTCAGGACGTGAGCGGTCCTGCTGCGCCTCCTCAGAACAGGACTGCTGGAGAATATATTTTGCAGCTGCTGGTAAAGATTGACCGCTCCCACAGCTGGGAGCAGGCAAAGAACCGGCTGTACAGGGAGCTCCGCCGGATTCCGTCCACAGACCTGACTATAGATGTGGATCCGGTTAATTGAAATTAAAAGGCCCCTGGCGCCGTTTGGCACCGGAGGCCTTTCAGTGATCTGCTTGGGGCTCGAACCCAAGACCCCAACATTAAAAGTGTTGTGCTCTACCAACTGAGCTAGCAGATCAGAAATTGGACGGCAAAAGTAAGTAAAAAGATTTAATAGTCAAAATATTTTTACGGCATGGATGAATTTAGTACTGAGGTGATGGCGTTCATGCGGGAATGCACAGGCAAGGAACCGCAGTGGAGATGCGTGTCCGGTGCAGGCGTATGTGTGGATGCGGAAGAAAGGCTGGCGGCTGTCATCGTTCCGCTGGACTTTTTCCGCAGCGGAGGTACGGCAGAGCGTTTGATCTCAGTGGAGGCGGCAATATCCGAATTGACGGCTGCGGACAGGATGTTCCTGTATGAGGACCGTTGGAGGAACAGCGGTACGGCTGTAAGGGCCATGATGAGGGTGAGGATGGGGCAGGGGCTCAGGGTGTTTGCCCGCAACTGCGATGTACGGCCCATAGCGCCTGAGACTGCTGCGGCCTTCCTTCAGCGCAATCATGTCTATGGCTCGGCGCGGGCCCGGTACCGGCTGGGCCTCTTCCGGGTAAGGTCGACTGGAAATGCTGAGGCAGGGATGGACCGGACTCCGGGAATGGTGGCCGTGGCGACTTTTTCCTCAGGACAGCTCAGGGAGGACGGTACGCTCTCGTATGAGTGGGTGCGGTATGCCTCGGCTCAGGGTGTCAGGGTGGTCGGCGGGATGGGACGCCTGCTGGACGCCTTTGTCACAACAGTAGGAGACGGCACTCCGGTGGACGTGATGACATACGCTGACCTGGAGTGGTACGACGGCCGTTCGTACCGGAGGCTGGGCTTTAAGCCGTGCGGGGACCGGGCGCCGGTGTGGTTCCTGTGCCGTCCGGGATGTCCAGGGAGACAGATATGCCGCTCAGGAGCGGCACTGGATGAGGACGACGGGGTCAGGATATGCAACCTGGGCAGCCGGAAGTACATCCTACATAAGCGATAGCGTCTCAATGCTTGCGGTATCTATTGGCGGGAGCAAGCATGCCGTCATCCCGATAAATTCCGGCTCCTGGCTTTGAAACAGGGACAGAGACAGAGAGCGATTCCCCACTGCTGTCGGCACCGACTTTTATTCTGGAGCCTTTCTTGACACCAGACAGTATAATCTCAGCAAGAGGGTCCTCAAGATATTTTCTGACGGCCCTTTTGAGAGGTCTTGCCCCGTTTGTCTGGTCATAGCCCTTGCGGCAGAGAAACTCTTTTGCCTGCTTTGAGACATGAAGACTGTAGCCGGCTTCGGCGACACGCCTGTGAAGGGCATTCAACTCGATGTCCAGGATACGCGGCATGTCGTCCACAGTAAGGCTGTTGAAGTATACTGTCTCATCCAGCCTGTTGAGGAACTCCGGGGCAAAAGCCCTATTCAGAGCTTTGTCAATCAGGGTTTTATGCAAACGTTCCGTATCGCCTCCACTGCCGCTGTATCCGATGCCCCGGCCGAAATCCTTTATATCGCGGCTGCCTATATTGGAAGTCAGTATGATGACCGTGTTGCGGAAGTCCACCAGATGTCCGTTGCTGTCGGTGAGCCGTCCCTCGTCCAGTATCTGGAGCAGGATGTTGAAGATGTCGGAATGGGCCTTCTCAATCTCGTCCAGCAGCACTACCGAATATGGTTTCCGCCGCACTTTCTCGCTCAGTTCTCCCCCTTCATCATATCCGACATATCCTGGAGGAGCTCCGAGAAGCCGGCTGACGGATATCTTTTCCATATATTCGCTCATGTCCAGGCGGATAATGGAGTCCCGACTGTCGAAAAGCAGCTCGGCAAGCGTTTTGGCCAGATGGGTCTTGCCGACCCCGGTCGGTCCCAGGAAGAGGAAGGAGCCGATGGGTCTGTCAGGGTCTTTCAGTCCCGCGCAGTTGCGCTGGATGGCCTTTACAACCAGCTCGACTGCCTTTTCCTGGCCTATGACGCTCCTGAGCAGGGCCGGACGGAGTCCGTGGAGCCTGGATACGCCTGATACGGACATCTTATTAATAGGTATCCCGGTCATATTGGATACAGTCCTCAGGATGTCGGACTCTTTGACGGATACAGGACTCTTGGAATGATTCCTGACTACATTGTCCGTGATGCGGTCTATCTCGCTCTCTTGTTCCTGCTCCATCCTCAGAAGCTTCACTCCCATGTCGAAGTCACTGCTTCTGAGGCTGTCTCTCTTCAGATTGCGTATCTCCTTAAGGCGATTTCCTATAGTTTTCAGTTTCGCCGGGGACATGCTGTGCCCAAGATAGGCTGCCGCCCCGGCCTCGTCCATTACGTCGATGGCCTTGTCCGGCTGGTTTCTGTCCGTGATGTATCTTCCGGACAGAGTGATGCAGGCCCTGACGGCCTCGGGAGTGTAGACGACGTTGTGATATTGCTCGTAATGTGTTTTCAGGCTATTGAGTATCTGCAGCGTCATACTCTCCGACGGTTGCTCCACGGATATTTTCTGAAATCTTCTGGCCAGTGCTCCGTCTTTCTCGATAATCTTCCGGTACTCGTCCGAGGTCGTAGTGCCGATACACTGGAACTCTCCCCTGGAAAGGGCCGGCTTCATGATCGCCGCCGCGTCCATAGTGCCTCCTCCGCCTCCTGCGCCCACGATATTGTGGATCTCGTCGATGAACAGGATGATGTCCGGATTGTTGCGTGCGGAGTCCAGAATCCTCTTCAGTCTTTCCTCAAAGTCCCCGCGGAATTTAGTGCCGGCGACTATGGCTCCCATATCCAGGGAGATTATCCTTTTGTGCAGCATGCATACCGGGACATTTCTGTCGGCGATGCGCATGGAGATGCCCTCGGCTATCGCGGTCTTGCCGACACCCGGCTCTCCGACTATCAGAGGGTTGTTCTTTTTCCTCCTGCACAGTATGCTGATGGCCCGCTCTATCTCCCTCTCTCTCCCGATTACAGGATCAAGCACGTTTTCCTCCGCTGCGGCTGTCAGGTCGTATCCGAACCGGTCCAGGATATCTCCTTCGGGTTCCGGTACCCCGTCTTCCAGACCGTCTGTCTCCAAGTCACCGTATTCGCTCTCGCCGGCTTCAGGCGCGTCTTTGGCGTATCGGCTCATACTGCTGAAATCAAATCCCAGATCGTGGACCATGCGGGAGAATAAGGATGTGCCTTCCTTGAGAATGACGCTTAAAAACACCATGGTGTCGGGTATGTGGCCGGTATCAGGCATCCGGGATATGGAAGCGGCAGTGTCGGCGACATGCCGGAGCTCAGGGCTGACGCTTATGTCTTCGGACACATTGTAGGGAATGGAGTACCCTTTGTCCAGCCGGTCCAGAATCATGGCCTTGATGTGCTGTAGGGACAGTCCGTTCTCTTCCAGGAAGCGGCAGGCCTCATTGTCCTCCTGCCGTATCATCCCGAGTATGAAGTGCTCTACGGTGATGGTTGTCCAGCCGGTCTTGACGGCTTCCTCGCCTGCATACCTGAGGATGGCGTTTACTTTCTCGACCTCGTTCATGTGCTTTTCAATTTCAAGGCCCTAAAATAATCAATATTTGAAAAATATTTCGTATTTTAGCGTTTTGTTTTGGAAATACACGATAAGATGGAAAATGAAGAAACAAGTCAGGGCAGGATACTGCAGGTAGACATAGAAACCGAGATGAAAACGGCTTATATCGATTATTCGATGTCCGTTATAGTGGCACGTGCCCTGCCTGATGTTAGGGATGGTCTCAAACCTGTACATAGGAGAGTGTTGTATGGAATGAACGAACTGGGGCTGACCTCCGGAGGTCAACACAAGAAATCGGCGCGTATAGTGGGAGAAGTGATGGGAAAATACCATCCGCATGGAGATTCGAGCATTTATGACGCCATGGTGCGGATGGCTCAGGACTGGAGTATGAGGTATATGCTGGTGGACGGACAGGGTAACTTCGGTTCCGTGGACGGAGACCCTCCTGCCGCCCAACGTTATACTGAGGCCAGGTTCCGGAAATTGGCGGAAGAGTGCCTGGAGGATCTGGACAAGGATACCGTGGACTTTATTCCTAATTTTGACGAGACTCTGAAAGAGCCGGTGGTACTGCCGTCCAAGGCCCCCCTGCTGCTGCTCAACGGCTCGTCAGGTATCGCGGTCGGCATGGCGACAAACATGGCTCCGCACAATCTGGGAGAGGTCGCCGACGCTATCTGCGCATATATTGACAATAACGACATAACCGTTGACGAGCTGATGCAGTATATCAAAGGTCCCGACTTTCCGACAGGCGGTATCATTCAGGGGCTTTCAGGCATCCGAAGTGCGTTTGAGACAGGGCGTGGACGTATCGTCATAAGGTCCAGGACCGAGATAGAGGTCCAGCCGTCCGGACGTGAGGTGATAGTGGTCACCGAGATACCTTACATGGTGAATAAGAGCGAGATGATAGAGCAGATCGCAAGGCTTGTGGAGGACAAGAAGATAGACGGCATAGCCTATCTCAACGACGAGAGCGACCATAAGGGAATGCGCGTGGTCATCAAGTTGAAGATGGGAGCTGTGGCCAATGTTGTGCTCAATACTCTGTACAAGATGTCCTCGCTTCAGTCCAGTTTCTCTGTCAACAATGTCGTGCTGGTGGACGGCCGTCCGAGACTGCTCAATCTCAGGCAGCTGATAAAGTACTTTGTACGTCACCGCCACAATGTGGTAGTGCGCAGGGCACAGTTCAATCTGGCGGAGGCACGCAGGAAGGAGCACATTCTGGCCGGTCTACTGAAGGCGATTGATATCATAGACGAAGTCATAGCTCTCATACGTGCTTCCAGAAGCCGTCAGGATGCCCGTGACGGTCTGTGTGAGAAGTTCGGTTTCTCCGAGATACAGGCCGGAGCCATTGTCGAGATGAGACTCGGTCAGCTGACCGGTATGGACAGAGAGAAACTGCGCAGTGATTATGATGCAGTGATGGCTTTGATTCAGGAGCTTACTGCATTTCTGGCAGACGAGTCGCTTCAATATGAGCTCATAAAGAAGGAGACTATGGAACTTAAGGAGAAGTACGGCGACCCGAGACGTACTGAGATAGTGCCTTCAGATGACGAGTTCAATCCCGAGGATTTCTACGCGGATGAGGATGTGGTCATCACTATTTCCCATTCGGGATATATAAAGAGGACGCCTTTGGCTGAATACCGCCTGCAGAACCGTGGCGGCGTGGGCTCAAAGGGCAGCACTACCAAGGATGAGGATTTCATAGAGCATATCTATGTGGCCAATACCCACAGCACCATGCTGTTCTTTACCGATAAGGGCAAGTGCTACTGGCTCAAGGTCTACGAGATACCGGAAGGGACCAAGACATCGAAGGGACGCGCCATCCAGAACGTCATCAACATAGAGCCGGACGACCATGTGTGCGCATACCTCAATGTCGGCAACCTGAATGACGAGGAGTATATCAACAGCCACTATATCGTGCTGGCCACCAAGCGGGGCACGGTTAAAAAGACCTTGCTGGAGGCATATTCCCGTCCACGTCAGAAAGGTGTCAATGCGATAACCATAAAGGAAGGGGACGGACTGCTTGAGGCAGTGCTGACCGACGGAGACAACGATATCCTGCTGGCGGCCAGAAAGGGCAAGTGCGTGCGCTTCCATGAGTCGCAGGCCCGTTCCATCGGCCGTACTGCAGCCGGTGTGCGCGGCATAAGCATAGAGGATGACGATGAGGTGATAGGAATGGTCTGCGCCAGGAATGTGAAGGAAGGTGAGACTGCTCCCGGTGACATACTGGTGGTCAGCGAGAACGGCTTCGGCAAACGCTCTCCTCTGGAGGACTACAGGATTACCAGCCGTGGAGCCAAGGGAGTCAAGACCATCAACATCACGGACAAGACAGGTGAGCTTATAGCCGTCAAGATGGTGTCCGATGACAACGACCTGATGATTATCAACAAATCCGGCATCACTATCCGCGTTCCCGCATCCGACATAAGGGTGGCCGGCAGGGCTACTCAGGGGGTTAAGCTCATCAACCTCCGTGAGGGCGATACCATCGCTGCTGTCTGCGTCGTGAACAAGAGCGAGGAAAAAGTACAGGAAAATGGAGAAGAATTATAATCAACCAAACAAATAAATGCAATTTTTAACAAAATCATGAAACAGATTTTATTGACCGTTGCTATGCTGGCAGTCGCTGTAGCTGCCGGAGCACAGAACAAAGATCAGCTGCTTTCTTCCATTGAAAAGGCTGAGGCTGCTACCCAGAATGAGAAGAAGGCATCAAATCCCAATACATGGATTAAGTACGGAGATGCCCTGTATAAGGCATACGAGGCTATGGTCAGTCCTGACTACAGAGTCGGCTGGAGTGCTACCGAGGTTGCCATGTTCAATACTCAGCAGCCGTTGTCCAATGAGCAGAAGGAGATAAACGGTGTGCAGTATTATATTGAGCATTATGCCGTCCGTGACCTGTATTACAATCTCAACACTCAGGCGCTTGATGCTATCATCATCACCCAGCCCATCTCCGATGACAACCTTCTGGCCGAGGCCCGTGACGCTTATCTCAAGGCCGCCGAGCTGGATGCCAAGGGGTCCAAGACCAAGGTTCTTACAGAGAAGCTTATGAATGTGCAGGGACGTTTTGTCGAATATGCCTCCGGTAATTACGCTTTGGGCAACTATGAAGTGGCAGCCGAGAATTTCGAGAACTCCCTGTCCTGTGTAGACAATCCGGTGATAAACAAGGTGGATACCATGATGGTATATAACACTGGTCTGATGTACAATGCCATAGGGGATAATGACAAGGCCAAGGAGTACTACACCCAGTGCATTGAGCTCGGATATGACGCAAACGGTGAGATATCCTCATCGCTCGCCGCCATTCTTATGGCTGAGGGCGACATAGAGGGTGCCAAGGCCTGCCTTAATGCCGCATTCCAGAAATATCCTGCAAGCCAGTCCGTACTGGTGGCTCTTATCAATCTTTACATTGAGTCCAACGATGATCCCCAGAAGATTCTGGACCTTATCCATGCCGCTCAGGCCAACGAGCCTACCAACCCTACGCTGGTCTATGCCGAAGGCAATGTGTACTTCAATACAGGTGATTTTGAAAAAGCCATAGAGTATTATAACAGATCATACGAGATGGATTCTACATACGTTTACGGTATCTATGCCGTAGGTAATGCCTACTTTGAGATGGCAGTGGATGTGCAGGACGAGATGGACAAGCTGGACCTCCGCGATGTGGAAGGTTATGAGAGGCTCCTCGCTGAGTTCGAGCAGGACCTGACTAACTCTATAGAGCCTTTTGAAAAAGCCTTTGCCATGACAGATGACCAGGATGTCAAGGTGGCAGTGGCCAGCGCCTTGAAGCAGGTGTACTTCCGTTTCCGTGACAGAGGCCCTGAGTATGCAGATGGATATGCCAAATACGAGGCCTTCCTTAAGGAATCAGGCATAGAGTAAGTCGTCTGGTAAATTCTTATAAAAACTCCGGCAGATGACCGGAGTTTTTTATTATCCCTGTTTGATGTTTCTGGTAAGCCGCTGGACCAGTTTTGAGTCGGACAGGAACTCGCTTGCGATGACCCTCAGCACCGTGTATGCGGGTACGGCGATCAGGATACCGAAGATGCCGCTGATCTGCCCGGCCATCAGGATGACTATGAAAATCTCCAACGGATGGGCCTTCACACTGTTGGAATAGATGAGGGGCTGGAAGACGTAGTTGTCTATCAGCTGGGTGACGATGAAGATGGCCAGAATGATAACGAGGAACAGCAGCAGGGGCATCTCCACACCGTTGTTGATGTGGTATATGAGTCCCATCAGTACGGCCAGCACGTCTCCGATAAGCGGGCCCAGGTAAGGGATGATATTGAGTATGCCGGAAGCGAAGGCCACGACTATGGCCAGTCTTGGGTCTATCTTGGCGATGAATACAAGTCCTATGCTGTTGAGTGTGGCGACGAACAGGGACTCAAGGGATATTCCTGCAAAATAGCGGGACAGCAGGTTGTTTATGGACTTGGCTGCCCTGCGGACCTTCTCCTCGTATCTGTCAGGCACGATGGTGGACAGGGTGTCCGTAATCAATCCGTTCTCCATCAGCAGGAAGAAAGCGATGAACACTACTGAGAATACCGCTATGCCGAAGTTGGCTATGAACGACGCCAGTGAGACTATGATGTTGGAGAAGGTGTTGATGTTTATGAATTCCTTGATGTAGTTGAACAGGTACACTTCCAGCCTGAAATCAGGCTCTACCGAGGGTATGGACTTGATAATGAACTCGTTGATTTTCTCAAGCGGGCCATATACCTGCGCACCAAGATTGCTGAGGCTCATATTGTTGACAAGATGTACGAACTCCCCTATCATTGGAGCCAGCAGCAGGAACAGGGACAGGCAGATACATATGATCAGAGTCAGGGTCAGAACTGAGGCCAGCCACCTGGGGAAATGGAAGCTCTTGATCTGTATCCGGCACATGGCTTTTACGACAGGCTTGCCGATGAGAGCCACGACCACGGCGATGGCTATGTAGAGAAGCACTGTCCTGAAATACCAGCCTAAAAACAGTATGATAACCGTTACTCCGGCCATGATTATGTATTTTGCCAACTTGTCCATATAAAAAGTATGATAGCGCAAAAGTAAAAAAGTTCCGGCATATTTCAAGTATGCCGGAACTTTTTTAGTCAGCCTCTTCTCAGAGGCAAGGATTTATTCTGCTGTTGCCTCTGTCGCCTCAGGCTTGGGTTGCGGCCTCTCGTTTCCAACGGCGACGTTTATAGTACGGCCCATGTACTCTGTCCCGTTCAGGGCCTCTATGGCTTTCATGCCGTCTTCTTCAGACATCTCAACGAAACCATAGCCTCTCGACCTCCTGGTTTCCTTGTTGACTATGATTCTGGCTGATGATACTTCCCCGTAGGGAGTGAACAGCGAATTTAAATCCTCTCTCCTGACTCGGTAGTTCAGATTAGATACAAAGATATTCATGTGTGCAGTTTGGTTATATTTTCCCTGCAAAGGTATTAAAATTAATCCTCTTGGCAAAGAAAATGTAACAAACTGCGCATCTGTATCTTATTCGTGTCCGTAACTGCTGCCGTCGAAGCAGTGCGTGCATATCATGTCCTTGGGCAGTCCTATTGCCGAGACAAGGTTCTCGATGGAGTTGAACATCAGGGAAGCCACATTGACTTCCTTTTTGATGTAATCCACCATGGCCGCGTACTCCGCAGTGTCATTCCTGACATATCTGCCCAGGTTCCTGTCGTGCGCTCCCTCGTTCTTGAGGATGAAACGACGGGCTATCAATTCCAGGGGTGTCCTGGACTCGGAGAAGTTGATAAACTCGCAGGGATAAACCAACGGCGGGCAGCTGATACGCACATGAACCTCCTTCGCTCCGTATTCGTAGAGATTACGGACATTGTTGCGCAGCTGGGTGCCTCGGACGATGGAGTCGTCGCAGAAGACCGGTTTGTGGTTCTTGAGTATGGCTCCGTTGGGTATCAGTTTCATCTTGGCTACCAGGTTTCTTCTCTCCTGGCTGGTGGGAGTGAAGCTGCGGGGCCAGGTGGGGGTGTATTTTACGTAACCGTTGCGGAAGGGTACGCCTTTTCCGTCAGAGTATCCTATGGCCATGCAGGTCCCGGAGTCGGGAATCGAGCATACGGTGTCCATCTCTGAATCATCCTCCTGAGCCAGTTTGTATCCCAGTTTGTAGCGGACCTCGTCCACGTTGATGTTCTCGTAGGAACTGGCCGGATAGCCGTAATAAATCCACAGGAAGGAGCAGATCTGCATCTTTTTCTTGGGCTTTACTATCTGCTCGAACCCGTCGGCCGTCAGTTTTACGGCCTCGCCCGGGCCAATGATGTATTCTTCCTTGTATCCGAGATTGGGAAACGCACAGGTCTCGGATGTCACTGCATGGGCCAGTTCTTTCTCACCGTTCTCGTCCACTGCCTCTTTCCGGCCGATAATCAAGGGAGTCCTTCCATAAAGGTCTCTGCTGGCTATGATGCAGTTTTCGGTCATGATGAGGAAGGAGCATGAGCCTTTGATCTTCTGCTGTACAGACTCAATGCCTTCATCAAACGAGGCTGAGCAGGTGATGATCTGGGCTATGAGTTCTGTGGGGTTGGTCTTTCCGGAACTCAGTTCGGTAAAGTTCTTGTTCTGGGAGAGCATTTCTTTCTCCAGAGCGTCTATGTTGCATATCTTGCCGACGGTGACGATGGCGAACCGCCCCAGATGCGAGTTGACAACAATAGGCTGGGCGTCAGTGTCGCTGATGACACCTATGCCGATATTTCCGGTATATTTGGAAAGATCGTCCTCGAATTTTACCCTGAAATAAGAGTTTTCCAAAGAGTGGATGTCCCGGGCAAAGATGCCGTCACCGTTGTAGACCGCCATGCCGCCCCTGCGGGTGCCGAGATGCGAGTGATAGTCTACTCCGTAGAAGAGGTCGTTTCTGCATTTTTTTGTGGAGATGACTCCGAAAATTCCTCCCATAGATGTGTGTCATTAAATTATGCCCGCAAATATACCGCGTTTCCTTTACTTTGCGCAATAAAATTTATGTTTTTTGGAAACATGGTTATAAGCTGCTGATAGTGGCGTTTATGCGTATGAAAAGCTCTATGGCCAGCTCCAGAAGGCGGCCTGGAAGTCCGAGTATGGTGTTGGCGGTATCCTGAATAATTAGGACTGCGGGTATGAGCAGCATGGCGATACTCACAATCGGAGTGCAGAGCAGGTTGGCCAGCAGCGAGAAGAACGCGAAGGTTCCGAAATGCAGCATGATTATGGGTGCGGTGGTCGCCTGGCAGGCTATGGTCATGGCGCAGGCGTCAGCTATCTTCCCCAGAGCCTTATTCCGGACAGTCACGATGCCTCTCAGATAGGGAAATATCAGGAAGATCGCGGTCATCGCCGCATAGGAGAGCTGGAAACTGATTCGGGACGGCGCGGCCGGATCTGCGACAGTAATAATGATTGCACTCAGAGACAGTGCGTTAAGACCATTACGCCGTCTGCCTGCCAACGCTCCGGCCTCGTAGATGCTGAACATTACCGCCGCTCTTAATATCGATACTCCGCAGCCGGTGAAAATAGTGAAGGCCCATAAGGCCAGAATGATGATTATAGAGCGTACGCGCCTGGCCGCCGGAGAGTTTCCCGTAAAAGCAAGAAGCTTGAGCAGAAGTCCGTAGAGCAGCCCCAGGTGCATTCCCGACAGGGCCAGCAGATGAATGGCTCCGCTTTGCCTGAAACTCTCCTCAATATCTGCGGGTATTTCATCCTGATACCCGTATGCCAGAGCCTTTACCACCGCGCGGGTCTGAGCCATCCCCTCTGAGGGCAGAGCAGCGTCCACGGCCGCGGAAAATTTCCACCTCAGCCTTGCCGGCAACACGCGCAACGGGTAAGAAGCGTTTGTAATGACGTTTATAGTTGAGTATTTTCCACAAAAGCAGGTATAGAAGATTCCCCGGTCTCCCATGTACCCCTGATAGTCGAAATCCTCCGAGAAGTTACTCACCCTGGAGCATCGGACAGTCGCATGGGCACTGTCTCCTGGCATCCATGGCACATTGTCCGGAACATTATATATAATGGTGTTCTCGTTTCCGACAGCAACTTCCAGAAACGGATTTCCGGAAGAGGACCGTCCACCGTCAGTTATAATCCCTTGAATATCAACACTGCGGCCATCCCTCAACAGCGAGCCGCGCACATCTGGACGCATTGTCTCCATACATAGGTATCCGGTTGCGCCCAGGAGAGGAAAGAGAAGGAATGTCAGCCGGGAACATTTGATGCAGAACGGCAATATGACTGCGGTCAGGACTGTTGCAACTGCCGCTGCGACTGACGGATGCCAGTATCCGTGAACATTGTTGCCGCATAGATACGCCGCTGTCAGATTGCCTGCCGTGAAGAGCAGCGCTGTAATGAAAAGAAACATCTCTCTCCTCATGCTTTCTACACCTTTCAGATATTATGTTCATTTTGGCTGCAAGGTAACAATTGTTTATGGAAATTCCTATTTTATATGTAACTTTGCAAGATTGTTGGAATAATTTTTAACAAATAAAAAGATTATGATAGTATTGGTAATCAACTGCGGAAGCTCATCGTTGAAGTATCAGGTCCTCGATATGAGGAGTGACAATGACTACAATCTCATGGCCAAGGGTCTGGTGGAGAGAATCGGACTGGAGACGGGAGAGATAACCCACCGTCCTTCAGGCAAGGACAAGCTGGTGATCTCCAAGCCCGTCCCCGACCATACGGAAGGTATCAAGTCGGTTCTGGAGCTTCTTACGGACTCTGAGCACGGGGTCCTGAAGTCTCTTGAGCAGATAGAGGCTGTCGGTCATAGAGTCGCCCACGGCGGAGAGCTTTTCCCGGAGTCCTGCGTGGTGGATGACAAGGTGATTGATGGCATCAGGAGCCTGTGCGAGCTGGCCCCCCTGCACAATCCCGCCAATCTGCTCGGTATAGAGGCGGTGAAAAAGCTGCTGCCACAAGTACCTCAGGTGGCTGTATTTGACACCTCGTTCCATCAGACCATGCCCGATTATGCATATATGTACGCGATACCTTACGAGCTTTATGAGAAGTACGGTGTGCGCCGCTACGGATTTCATGGAACGAGCCACAAGTTTGTGGCTTACAGAGCCTGTGAGTTTCTCGGCATGGATATCGCCAATTCAAAAATAGTGACCTGCCATCTCGGTAACGGCGGCTCGGTGACAGCTGTGCTCAACGGCAAGTCGGTAGACACATCCATGGGATTCACTCCAGTGGAGGGCGTTGTGATGGGAACCCGCTGCGGCAATATCGACGCCGGTGCAGTGACTTACCTGCAGAGCAAGCTGGGACTGGACGTGGACGGCATCACCAAGCTGTTGAACAAGAAGAGCGGCTTCCTGGGTGTATCCGGTGTGTCATCAGACTGCCGCGACATCGTAAACGCCTATGAGAACGGCAACTACAGGGCAGGCCTCTCTCTTAACATGTTCTATCACAGTGTACGTAAGTATATCGGCGCCTACAGTGCCGTCATGGGCGGCCTGGACGTCATAGTATTTACTGGTGGCATCGGAGAGAATGACAGCGACGCACGCCGTGACATCTGCTCTACACTGGGCTATCTCGGAGTGGATTTTGACGAAGCGGCAAACAAAGGCGTACGCGGTGAGGACAAACTGCTGACACGACCTGACTCCAAAGTCAAGGTACTGACACTCTCCACCAATGAGGAACTGGTAATTGCCAGGGACACTATGAACCTGACACGCAGATAACAATGTCGATAAATATCTCAACCTTATAAAATCATGATTACAAATTTTGAACAGATTTACGAACTTCTTCGTTCCAAGACCAGAAAACGTCTGATTGCGGCATGGGCCGTGGATGATCACACCATCACAGCAGCTTACAAGGCTGTACAGATGGGAATCGTGGACGCCACTCTCGTAGGTGACGTGAACATGATCAAGAAAGTCTGCGAGGCCGAGAAGATCGACCCCACCGTATTTACCATCATCAACAACGACAATGAGCTGGCTTCCATAGCGCAGGCAGTCCTCATGGTCCGCGAGGGACAGGGCGATATCCTGATGAAGGGTCTTTGCTCTACGGACAAATATATGAGAGGCATTCTCAACAAGGAAAAGGGACTGCTTCCTCCCAAGGCCGTTCTCAGCCACGTATGCGTGCTGTCTAACCCCAATTATCACAAGCTCGTAGTCCTCGGTGACATGGCAGTCATTCCTCTTCCTGACCTCAATCAGAAAGTCGCTATCGTAAAATATCTTGTCAACACCGCCAAGGCTCTCCAGATCGAGAAACCGAAGGTTGCCCTGCTCGCAGCTACCGAGCAGATGCTTCCCGGTATGCAGGCCTGCGTGGATGCGGCCATCATCTCCAAGATGATTGACCGCGGACAGATTCCCGGATGCGTAGGTGACGGCCCTCTCGCCCTCGACGTAGCCATCTCCAAGGAGGCCGTCGAGATCAAGAAGCTCGTCAGCCCCGTGGCCGGTGACGCAGACTGCCTCCTCTTCCCCAACATCGAGTCAGCCAACACATTCTACAAGGTCAACTCACAGCTATGCAAGGGCGTGAAACAGGCCGCCATCGTGGCCGGAGCCATGGCTCCCTGCGTGCTCTCCAGCCGTGCCGACAGCATAGAGACCAAGTTGAACTCCATCGCCCTCGCGGCCTTAACAGCTAAATAGTCCGGGAACATGGCATATATATTGGCAATCAATCCCGGTTCGACATCGACCAAGATATCGCTCTTTGACGGGGCTAAGGAAGTATTTACCAAGACGCTCCGGCACTCTGCAGAGGAAATGTCCAAGTACGAGAACGTCATCGACCAGTTCAAGTTCCGTGAGGAGACCATCGTCAAGGCTCTTGAGGACAATGGCGTAAAGCTTGAGGACATCAAGGTGATAGTGGGCCGCGGCGGTCTGCTCAGACCTATTCCCTCCGGTGTATATGAGGTCAATGAGGCGATGCTCAAGGACCTCAGCTCAGCCTGCTACGGCGAGCACGCCAGCAACCTCGGCGGCATCATCGCCAACGAGCTGGCTTCCAGAATCAAGGGCTGCAAGGCGTATATCGCGGACCCTGTGGTGGTGGACGAGCTCTGTGACGTGGCCCGTATCGGCGGTCATCCGATGTTTCCCAGGATATCCATCTTCCATGCCCTGAACCATAAGGCCATCGCTAAGATGTATGCCAGGGAGACCGGAAAGGAGTACGGTGACCTCAACCTGGTCGTAGTCCACATGGGCGGCGGCGTGTCCGTTGCGGCTCACTGCAAGGGCAAGGTCGTGGATGTGAACAATGCTCTTTACGGCGAAGGCCCCTTCAGCCCTGAGCGTAGCGGCGGTATCTCCGCGAAACAGCTTGCCGACGCATGTTTCAGCGGCAAGTACTCCCAGTCCGAGATCAACAAGATTATCTCAGGCAAGGGCGGCGTGGTGGCTCATCTCGGAACCAACTCCTTCAAGGAGGTCGAGGACCGCGTGGCTGCCGGAGACCAGAAGGCCAAGCTCATAGCGGATGCGTTTATCTATAATGTGGCCAAGGCCATCGGAGGCATGGCGGCGGCTCTTTCCGGAAAAGTGGACGCCATCCTGCTTACAGGCGGTATCGCTTACGGCAAGGAGATGATGCAGCAGCTTACGGACATGGTGTCATTCATCGCTCCCGTGAAAGTCTATCCCGGAGAGGATGAAATGGCGGCACTTGCAGGCAATGCTCTCGCAGTAATGGAAGGCCGCGAGGAAGTCAGGAAATACTGATTATTGACAATCAGTCCTTATTGAAGGCTGAGGGGGCTTGCCCTCTCAGCTTTTTTGTTCTTGTCAGGAAGAATATGAACAGACCCAGTGCCGCGGCTGTTCCTGTCAGGTAACTTACAGCTGCCGGCAAGGACAGCCCTCCTACATTATAGGGGGCTATCATGAAATAGCATACGCAGACAAATGTCAGGAAGGTGGCCGGAATGGACATGATAAGGTGGCTCTTGCGGTTGTGAGCCAAGTAGGCCGCCGCGGTCCACAGCACGACTGTGGCCAGCACCTGATTGCCTATGCCGACGTATTTCCATATGGTGGAGAAATCCACCTTGCAGAGGATAAATGCCACTACGAAGATGGGAACGGCTATGATGAGGCGGTTGCGCATGGGCTTCTGGTTGAACTTCAGTGCGTCGCCGATGGTGAGTCTCAGGCTGCGGAAGGCTGTGTCGCCGGAGGTGATGGGGCATACGACTACGCCGAGAATCGCTATGACGGCTCCGACCTGACCCAGCCACGACTGGCAGATCTCGTCTACCATGATGGCCGGAGTCTTGCCCGCGTCGGCTGCGGCGTTGAGGCCATCGGGTCCTCCGAAGTAGGCTATGGCGGCTGTAGCCCATATCATGGCCACTATGCCTTCGGCTATCATCGCTCCGTAGAATATGGGCCTGCCGTATTTCTCGTCAGTGATACAGCGGGCCATGATGGGACTCTGGGTGGAGTGGAAGCCTGAGATGGCTCCGCACGAGATGACCACGAAGAGCATCGGGATGAGGATGTTGGTCTCCGGGTTGGTGTGGAAGTTCCGGAAACTGTCCGCTGTCAGCTCAGTCAGCTGCAGGTCGCCGGAGAATCCCTTTACGAGCAGGGCTCCGGCTATGGCTATGGCCATGAAGAGCAGGACGGCTCCGAATATGGGATAGAGCTTGCCGATGATCTTGTCCACCGGGAGCAGGGTCGCTACTATGTAGTACGCGAATACGATGTAGAGCCAGATGCGCTTGTCCCAGCCGGTGAGGGTGTGCAGCAGGTCTGCCGGGCCGGTGACGAAAGAGACTCCGACGGCAATCAGTATGAAGGCCGAGAAGACAACGAGAAACTTCTTGACGCCCGGACCGAGGTATTTGCCGACCATGTCAGGCAGGCTCATGCCGTCATTGCGCACCGAGAGCATGCCCGAGAAGAAGTCGTGCGCAGCTCCCATGAAGATGCAGCCCAGCACTATCCAGACATACGCCACCGGTCCGTATGCCGCGCCCAGAATGGCTCCGAAAATGGGGCCGAGACCGGCTATGTTGAGGAACTGGATGATGAATATCCTCCAGGGCTTCATTTCCTGGTAGTCCACGCCGTCGGCCAGCCTTTTGGCCGGGGTGGGACGGGCAGATGAGACTCCGAAAAATCTTTCCACGAACTTTCCGTAAGTGAAGTAGCCTATGATCAGGGCTGCGAGACATGCGATAAAAGTAATCATCGGTTGAGGAATTAAAAAACGGAGCAAAATTAAAATTATTCGTGGACATTTGTGTAATTTTGCGGCATGAATGCAAGAGTTCCTACCGAGTTGGGGACCGAGCGGATCCCCAAGCTTCTGAAACAGTATGCCGTGCCTGCGATTATCGCGATGACGGCCTCCTCGCTCTACAATATGGTCGATGCCATCTTCATCGGACACGGTGTCGGCCCTTACGCCATATCCGGTCTGGCACTGACGTTCCCGTTCATGAACCTGGCCGCTGCTTTCGGTACCCTTGTCGGTGTCGGAGCCTCTACTATGGCGTCGATGCTGCTCGGGCAGAAGAATTACGACATAGCCCGCAAGGTATTGGGGAATGTAGTGGTGCTCAATTTTATCATAGGTTTGTTGTTCACAATCGTAGCGCTGGCATTTCTGGATCCGATCCTGTATTTCTTCGGAGCCAGTGAGAACACTATCTCGTATGCCCGCGAATACATGGAGATTATTCTGGCCGGAAATGTAATAACCCACATATATTTCGGCCTGAACTCTCTGCTCCGCTCCGCCGGCCACCCGAAAAAGGCGATGACAGCAACCATCATGACAGTGATTCTCAATGCAATTCTGGATCCTCTGTTTATCTTCACATTCGGCATGGGTATCCGTGGAGCCGCCGTGGCCACCATTCTGGCACAGATAGTGGCTCTGATACTGGTGGTTGTATGGTTCTGCGACAAGCGTGAACTGATACATTTCGAGCGCGGTATCTTCCGGTTGGAGAAGCGCATTGTCAAGGATTCGATAGTCATTGGCCTGGCTCCTTTCCTGATGAATTTCGTTGCCTGCTTCGTAGTGATCCTTATCAATATGAGATTGAAGACATATGGTGGAGACCTTGCCATCGGAGCCTACGGAATCGTCAACCGCATATCATTTGTATTCATTATGATTGTGTCCGGTCTGACTCAGAGCATGCAGCCTATTGCCGGCTACAACTACGGTGCCCGGCAGATGTCCCGCGTGTATGAAGTCCTCAAGAAGACCCTTCTTTACGCGACAGTCGTGCTGACCATCGGCTTTCTGATCGGAGAGCTGTGCCCGGGACTTGTGGTTGCCATATTCACGGACGACCCCGAGCTTGTGGAAAAGTCCATAAAGGGCATGCGGCTGGTGGTGGGAATGTTCCCCCTCGTGTCTCTGTCAATGGTCATCGGCAACTTTTTCCAGAGTATCGGCAAGCCCAAGCAGGCCATATTCCTGTCTCTGTCCAGACAGCTGATATTCCTTATCCCGTCACTGTGGCTCCTGCCCCTGTTCTTCGACATCGCCGGAGTCTGGGTCAGCTTTATGGTGTCGGACTTTCTGGCCTCTGTCGTAGCGGTTATCCTATTGTTGAACTTTATCAGAAAAAATAAACCCCATGAACAACTACAGTCATAATTTCGCCGTCAGCGTGGGCCGTCAGCTGGGAAGCGGCGGCCGTAATGTGGCTCTTGCCATCTCCAGAAAGATGGGGATATCATTTTATGACAAGGAAATTATCACCCAGGCGGCCAAAGACAGCGGACTGGCTCCGGAGTATTTCGAGAAGGTGGACGAAAAACCGTCGTTTCCCATAGTGGGCGGTCTTGCCGGGCTTAATATTCCCTTTTATTCCACCGGTGTTCTCAATACGGACTATTATCTCGGCAACAACAATTTGTTCCAGATTCAGAGCCGTACTGTTGAGATGCTGGCAGAGAACGGTCCGGGAGTATTCGTAGGCCGTTGTGCAGACTATATCCTGCGTGATCACCCGAGGCTGTTGACCGTCTTCATCACTGCCACTATGGAAGACCGTATCAAACGGCTGTCCAAGCTGCTGTCCATTACCTCTGACGAGGCCGCCGCCCGTATTAAGGAGTGCGACCGCAGACGTGCGGAATATTACAATTACTACACTTTCAAGAAATGGGGTGATGCCGCCTCCTACCAGCTGTGTCTGAGCACATCTCTATTCGGCGAGGAGGAGACGGCCGACCTGATAGTCTCAATCGTCCGTGACAAGCTGCTGAAGGATTGACTCCTTTGTTTTGCTGTCGCAATAATATAGTACTTCCGGAAACTTTGGCTCCCGAAAAGGGAGGGGACCCGCTTGCGGGGAGGATTTCCGGAAGTACTATATTATTGCAATTAATGGCTGACTAGTGATCGTAGACTTGGGCGAAAAAGGGATTGCCCGCGGCGATGGCCTCGAAGTTCCATGGATTGGGATTGTCCTTGTCGTGTCTGGGCAGGCAGTCAGGACACCAGTGCCCGCCGCGTAGGACTGCGTTGGGGGTCATCTCGAACTCGTGGCCGAACTGGCATTTCCATCTGAGCGGGGTGAACAAGTCTCCCGGTGTCATGGTCTCCGAAAGGCATTCTCCGCCACGGAAGCGGGCAGCAGCTTTCATATCCTCTATGTCGAGTTCTGAGACAGGCTTGGTCTCGTCGTAGCCGTGATGCAGCACGACGGCTTTCTCCGGGTCGTCCGAGGGGCGGCTGAGGTTCTGGTGTTTCCAGTCCGGTATGGCCTTCCATTCTTCCAGTGAACCGAAATGCGCCTTGATGCGTTCAGTGTTTCCGTGCTTGAACCAATACAATGTGCCGAGCGGATTGGATACGGCGACGTGCTTCATAAAGGCCTTGATGGCGAAGGCTGGAGCGAGCGGAGCAAGCGAGAAGAACCACGGAAGCTGCTTTTTCATCCGCTTGAAATATTCTTCCGCTGTTATACCCTCGCGGAAGTGAAGTATCTCCTCCAGTCTGTCCGAGTCCAGGTACCATTCTCCGTGAAAATTCTTGGTGGCGAACCAATCGGCACCGAAGACCTTCTCTACGGGCGGGCAGCCCATGCCTTTGAGCAGCATACTTTCGAACTCGTAGTTGGTCAGACGGAACGACGGGCCGCTGCTGAGGTTATAGAATCCTCTCCAGAAATCATCAGGCACCCAGTCCTCGCAGACATTGGCGCAGACCCGTCCGGAGTCCTCCAGTGTGCTCCATTCCAGCACCCCTCTGAGAGGCACATGGCAGGCTATCGGATCATTGGCCTTCATGAGCAGGGCAGGGTAGAGCATACCGGTCTGACGTATGGATACCCATTTTTTTAAGCCTGACTCAGTGAAGACAAGCTCTGACAGGCATTTGGAGACGGAGTACCAGTCGAAGATACTGGTATAGATCGGGTCTCCGGTACGTCCCCAGTGCCGGGGAGGCAGGTGGTTGCCTACCTGGGCCACGGAACCGATGTACACGACTCCGATTTCATCCCGGTTGGGCTGTGCCTTGACGGCATTGACTACATTCCTCGCTCCCTGCACATTGACTTTCAGGGTCCGTTCCGGATACATGTCTGCAGCCGGGGATACCATGCCGCCGATATGCAGCACATAGTCAGCACCGGTGACGCCCTTGAGCACGCTGTCGTAGTCAGTCAGGTCGCCCCAGACAATCTCCACTCCAGGCTCGCCCTGCAGGTACTTGAGCTTTTTAATGTTTTTCTTGCTGGGACGTGCCAGCAGTACTATGTCGAACCTGTCCCGGCGGCCGAGCAGTTCCTTGAGTGCCGCTCCGCCCATATTGCCGGTGGCTCCGGTGATAAAGACCTTCTTTTTTGCCATATCCGGTATTTTACTCATTCTCCTCAATCCAAAGTTCAAAGAAGAGGGGGACGAATCCCGGGATACTGCTGTTACCGTTGTCCCCGTATCCGAGGCCGGAGTAGAAGTATACCACACCGTGGTCGCCATAGCCCATACGCCACAGAGCTTTTGTGAATCCCTCAACAAATGAGTTGGAACTCAGAGTCTCCTCTTCGCTGTCCTGGTATTTGAATGAAAGAGCTGCGTATTCATTTGAAGAGGAGTAGATGCGGTATTTTTTTGCAGTATCCGCCACATTTGTGTCAA
This sequence comes from Candidatus Coprenecus pullicola, assembly GCA_018711925.1. Classification (GTDB taxonomy): domain Bacteria; phylum Bacteroidota; class Bacteroidia; order Bacteroidales; family UBA932; genus Coprenecus; species Coprenecus pullicola. Next base: position 5,453 of record DVHR01000039.1, on the reverse strand, counting down.
ATACAGTGCCGTCCAGATATTTTCCGACATAGCGGACATCGGCACTGGCGCCGCTTTCAATAGAGTCTAAGGTGTATATATTCTTGGTGAAGTAGAATCCATACTCAGTAGAGTCCAGCTCGTAAGTCGTGTTTGAAAATTCTTCCAATTGCTGAATCTGATAAGTGTATGCGTTGCCTATGACTTCTCTGAGATAAAATTCGTAAATTCTTGCAGAACCGTCGCTGTGGACAATCTCGTTGCCGCTTTCCTCGTCCAGAAGAGTAGCCGGAATCACGGCTTTGATCATTCCTCCTTCCTTCATGCCTGTAAGAATCTCCTTTATGCCGGCGTTGCTCTCTGATACATCCAAAATGCGCGGGTGATAATAGCCGGCGGGTGTGTATTCTCCGAGCTGTCTGGCAATGCTGTCGCTGGTGTATGATATGTAGCTGCAGTCAAGGTAGGTGATGGTGTAGTCAACCAGAGCGTACTGATCTTCCTCAAGAGTCAGGCCGGTGCCTGGAATGGAGTCAACGATGTAGAGCCCTGACGGAGACTGTACGGCATCAGGATAGTTGGTCTCAATGAAAGCCTGAAGTATCCGGTTCTGAATCGATTCGGACGACTCATCTTTCTCTTCGGCGCACGAGAGTGTCAGAAATGCGGCGGCGGAGGCCAGCAGTATTTTATAAAATGTATTCATTGTCATCAGTCTTTTTTGATAACCCTGTCAACCCAGATCTCATATGCGAGGGCTGACAATTTGGGAATATTGTATACATAGGAGTCGTAGAATCCGTATTGGGCAGAAAACAGGATAATGCAGTGGCCGCCGTCCTTGACTCCGTACATTCCGTTTTCCAGCCCGTCGACAAGGCATCCTTCGGTGAACAGTATTTTACGTACGGAGTAGTCTGGGTCGGAGAGGGTGAACCCGCTTTCTTCGGCAACAGTCCGGTTGTTGGTGCTGAACAGTGTTGACGGGGATCTGGTGAAAACATATCCGGCATAGTAAAAATATAGGGAGTCGCCGTATACAAGCGAGTCCTGGATGTTTACCGAAGTGGTATCCAGAATCACGCGGTTGGAGCCGTTTCTGCGGACAACTGTGTTGTTTGCATAATTCTGTGAGATGTACGAGTCTATAGCCGCTTCCTGATCGGCAATGGTGAGTTTTTTGTCCTCATTGGCGCATGAGAAGGCTCCGGCAAGGGTCACCAGGGCGGCAATCATTATGTGTATCTGTCTGCTCATACTCTTCGGTTGTTTAGCAAGAATTGTTCCAAGGACTCACTGAAGTAATCCCGGACTTGGCCTATGGGAATGTACAGCCTGCCTCCGGCGGCTCTCTCATGCCCGCCTCCGTTAAAGTATGACTTTGCCAGAGCGTTGACCGAGAAGCTTCCTTTTGACCTTAGGGACACCTTGATGAAGTCTTCCGATTCGCTGAACAGGGCGGATACCTCGACGCCTTTTATCATAAGAGGAAGATTGACGAAGCCTTCGGTGTCTCCGTCCTGGATTCCGAACTTCTTTTTTTCCTCCAGGGAGAGCACCATGCATGAGACCTGGCTGTTTCGCTCCAGTTTCATGGAGTCTTTCAGCAGATGTCCCATCAGTCTCATTCTGGATTCCGAGAACCTTTTGAACAGCATATTGTTCAAAAAGTCAAAATCCACTCCGGCCTTGAGCATTTCTGCCGCGATGTTGAATGTGTGCGGGGTGACGGAGTTGTTGAAGTTGTTGGTATCCGTCAATATGCCGGCCATGATTGCGGTGAGGCTGTTGAGGCTCAGGCTGGAAGCCCTTCCTTCGGTGTGCCTGAAGGCCATGAGGACTCTGAACAGCAGCTCGCATGTAGAGGAGGCCCCGGTGTCTGATATTACAATGCTGAATCCTTCGCGTACAGCGCTGGGGTGGTGGTCTATCATGACCTTGTCTGCTTTGGCGGATGTCAGTAGGTCTGACATCCATTCGGTCCTTTCCGGCTTGTTGAAATCCAGACAGACAATCATGTCGCAGTCATTGACCGTGGCTTTTGCCCGTTGCTTGTCTTCGGAATAGTATATAATGTTGTGCTCCGGGTCTAGGAAGTCCAGGAATGGGGGAATCGTGGAAGGGAGTACGATGCGGGAGTCGTATCCCATGTCCAGAAGGTATCCGTTCAGGCCCACTGATGAGCCAACGGCGTCCCCGTCGGGATTGAAGTGGCTGATAATGGTCACTTTCTTTTTTTTCTCGAGCAGTCCTTCAAAGCTCAGGGCCAGTTCGTCTATTGTCATGCAGGTAAATTTTCTGATTGCAAAATTAAAAATATATTGCAAGTCCTAATTATTATTTTTACTTTTGTCGGCATATTGAATAGTAAAACGAATTAAATTTTTATACTTACAATGAAAACACTCTTTAAGGTTTTGACTTATGTGGTCTTTCCTCTGCTGATTATCCTTTTGGTATATCTTGTGTATGACAGCGTGATGCAGCCTGTCAGATTCCAGAAAGAAGTAGATAGAAGAGAGGCTGTCGCTATTGACAGACTGATGAGTATCAGAACGTTGCAGGAGGTTTACAAGGAGTCCAACCGTAGGTTCCTTTCTACCACCGACTCGCTGATAGACTTCTATAAGAACGGAAAGATTACTATCGTCAGGCAGATTGGCTCCATGGACGACTCTGTTGCAGTCGCTGAGGGAAGAGTAAGCCGTGACAGTATCGAGATTATGGTAAGGGATACGCTGCTCAAGGGTAAGGGCGCGATGATTGATTCCATCAGCTTTATTCCTTTCTCCGGAGGCAAGCGTATACACATGGAGTCCGTAATCAGAAAGGTCTCCGGTATCGAGATTCCTTTGTTTGAGGCTACCATGTCTTATGATGATCTGCTTAAAGGTCTTGACAGACAGTTGGTTGTGAACCTTAAGGCAGAAAAAGAGGATATGGGTCAGTATCCCGGCCTGAAAGTCGGTGATATCAACAATCCCAACAACAACGCCGGTAACTGGGAGTAGTTCTGATGTCCGGCTCACAGCACAGAATAACCATTCAACTAGACTTGAGTGGTTATTCTTTTACCATTTATGACCGGAACGGAGCTCAGACCGCACAGGAGAGCCATCCGTGTCCGGTTGATCTGTCTGTGAAGGAGCTGGCTCAGGTGCTTGGAAAGCAGTTCTCGGTGGTCTCTGTGTATTTTACTACATGGAAATATACTCTGGTACCAGTTTCGCATTATTCAAAAGAGAGTCCTGGAATGTATCTGCGTTCAGTGCGGGACATTCAGCCGGGTGACAGGATTCTGACATTGGACATGCCTTCGCGAAAGGCGGTCATGGTGTTCGCTGTCCCTGAAAGCATATACAGCGGACTGACGGCTCTGAATAAGAACGTCCGGTTCTATCCGACCGCCTATATGCTGATTGACCGTATTTCATCCATTGCCGACAATAACCGTCTTTTGGTATCTTTCACCGAGGGGATGCTGCATATTGCCGCGGCTGAGAGGGACCGTCTGCTTTTTGCCAACAGTTTCCCGGCAAGGGATATGGCCACGGCGGAGTACTTCATATTCTCCGTGACGAAAGAAGTCATGTTCAATCCTGAGCATACCCGTCTCCACATATTCGGGAAAGTGCCTGACAAGGTGCAGGACGAGTTGTGCAAGTATTTTGCAGGAATATCATTCATATCATGAGGATAATAGGAGGCACTCTGAAAGGCAGGGCGATATTTCCTCCGTCCGGATTCAAGGCAAGGCCGACAACCGACTTCGCCAAGGAGGGACTTTTCAATATGCTTGACAATGCCTATGACCTTTCGACCATGCGTGTTCTGGACCTTTTTTCCGGCACAGGCAGCATATCCTACGAATTTGCCTCCAGAGGAGTGCAGGAGATATATTCAGTGGAGATGAACCCGCTTCATGCTGCGTTTATAAAGCGGACGGCAGCATCATTTAATATAAAGGGAATGCATGTGGTCCGTCACAATGTTTTCGATTTCCTGAGCATCTGCAAGCTGGATTTTGACATTGTCTTTGCGGATCCTCCATACGATATTGACGGATTGGACACTATTCCGGATAAAGTATTCAATGCCCCAGAAGTGCCTGGCGGATTGCTTAGGGAAGGCGGGCTGCTGATACTCGAGCATCCTGGAACATACTCATTCAGTGATCACTCGCGTTTTGACAAGGAACGCAAGTACGGTAATGTTCATTTTTCATTCTTTAAATAATTTTATTATGTCAACAGTAACATTAGGCGGTAATGCCGTAAATCTTAAAGGGATATTTCCGGAGGCAGGTCAGATAGCCAGAAACTTTACGATGGTGAAAGGAGACCTCAGTGAGGCCTCGCTCAGTGACTGGGCGGGAAAGAAGGTGATATTGAATATTTTCCCTAGTCTTGATACAGCGGTATGCGCGACATCGGTACGCAAATTCAATCAGCTGGCGGCCGGAAAGGCTGATACCGTGGTGCTGGCTATATCCAAAGACCTTCCCTTTGCGCAGGGACGTTTCTGTACGACTGAGGGAATAGAGAATGTAGTGCCTCTCTCGGCTTTCCGCAATGATTCTTTTGGAGAGGATTACGGTGTGGCTATGGCGGACGGCCCGCTGGCGGGTCTTCTGGCGAGAGCAGTCGTAGTAATAGGCAAAGACGGTAAAGTGGTTTATTCTCAGCTGGTACCGGAAATAACGACTGAGCCTGATTATGAAAAAGCGATCGCAGCATTGTAAATTTCTTTAAAAAAATTTGCAAATAAGTAAAAACACTATATCTTTGCAGTCCCTTTCGGAAATGAAGGGGACACAAAGAAAAACGGTGCGGTAGTTCAGCCTGGTTAGAATGCCGGCCTGTCACGCCGGAGGTCGCGGGTTCGAGCCCCGTCCGCACCGCTAAAAATCCCTGAAGTTAAGCAACTTCGGGGATTTTTCGTATATGCCGGTATGGCAAAATACGGCATTCTGGAGCAGTTCAGGGATCACGGATCACCGGTAAAAGTATGTGTCATCTGACAGACCGTACCTCTGCAGTCGAAACCGGCCAGTAGAAATTGGCTCAGTAGATTTTTAGTGGGTATAAGCAAATAAGTTTGAAGAAGAGCTTCTTATCGGTAACCCTTCAGAAATTGACGCTGAAGCTCACTTAAAAACACTAAACACTTGATTGGAACTACACGTTGCCTGACATGATTGTCAGCCGCATAGCGGTGCAGATATATCTAATGATGGTCTTTCACCATTCACGATAACCTTTACCGCAGTGGAGGCCGGGAGCAACTGCAGGCAGGAACATATCCGGTTTTTGTACTGCTTTAATTATAAGGTATTTAGGGAAAGCCCTTGATCTTTTCGACCTGAAAAAAACAGACCGAAAAGATCAGAGGTTTTCTGTATGCTATTGTGTCATAGGTGATTGCAAAATGCGGGTGCGCTCCTGATTGCGGTTGTTCAGAAAGCTCCAGGGCAC
>DVHR01000038.1 GCA_018711925.1 Candidatus Coprenecus pullicola | reverse complement strand
GTCTCGGACAGGACGATGAGGCCGTTCGGTACCTTAAAGCAGCATTCGGCTTCATAGACAGCCAGAACGTCTGCTCATTCACAGAGACACATCTCAACTGGGCTGATTATCTATGTGACAAAGGAGCATGGTCAGAAGCCGCACAAACTATCAACGAGGCCATTGACACACATTTTCCAGCATCTGACAACTTCCTATACCGTTACAAGTTGTATCTAAAACTCTCAGACATATACCATGCCTTGGGAAAAGACTAAGAATCCCTAAAATTCTACAAACAGTACCATGCCTGCTACGACAGCATCTTCAAACTGGAAAGGGAGTATTCTCTCAATGAGTTGATGATTAACTATCAAATGGAAAGACACAAACGTATCATACAGGAGAAAGAGACCCAGCTCATACAGTCCCGGCACAAGAACACTGTTTATGGAGCATCTATAATCGTCGTTCTTATCATTGCCTTTACCACTGGCCTGCTCTATATAAGAAAGGCCAGAATGTACCGCCTGATAGCCCTGTCCTATTACGAAACACATCATGACACCAAGCCCATAAGCACTCCTAATCAAAGCAGACAAGCCCCCTCTCTATGGGAGACCTTACAAAAACTCATGTCCGAAGACCGGCTATACCGTAAGAAAGACATCTCCCTGGAAGAGCTGGCCTCACAACTGAATACGAACCGGACATATCTTTCTGAAGCAGTACACAACGGCAGCGGCATGAATTTACGCAGCTACATCAACTCTCTGCGCATCAAGGATGCCACCACCATACTGTCCTCAAAAGACAACGAAATTCCTCTTAAAGCCCTATCCGAAGACCTGGGATTCAATGATTTAAGCACATTTTACCGTTCCTTTCAGAAAATCGTAGGCATGCCACCGTCACGCTTCCGTCAGGAAATCCTCAATATCTAATCTGTTTCTTTCGGGAAAATTTGCTTTTTTCCAGATATCTCCGTATCTTTGAGAGAAATAAACCCTGAAAGAGCATAAAACCAATTTAACCATTATGAGCAGAATAACTATCCACCTGTCTGCGGTGCTATTGTTCATTGCATCTTCAATGAATCTACTGCACGGTAAATCCCCCGTAAAAGAAGACGCTCCATCTCCTAACGACACAATCGTTGTCTTCTTCCCCGTCAGCTGCTCCGATGCCGCTCCTTATATTGAGAAGCATCAGGCAGAAATGGACAGATTCATGGCGGCCATTCTGGAACTCTACCAATCCGGGCAGTTGGAATGCGTCCAGATCAACGGGTATGCCTGCCTGATTGGGCCAAATGACAGATGCGTGTATGTCGCCGGGAAACGTGCGGCCAGCCTGGCCGGTTATATCTCCGCCCATTCGGGCATACCCTCAAGCCTCATCACTGTCAATGAGACGGACATCGCCTGGAAGAGACTTTTCTCTCTTGTCGAAGGTGACACGAAGGTGCCCATGCAGGATGAAGTCCTCAAGACACTGCAGGACACTCCGCTATGGATATTCGACAAGGACGGCAGAGTCGTAGACGGAAGGAAAAAAAGACTTATGGAGATTGACTACGGACGTGCTTTCGTATACATGAGGGACAACTTTTTCCCCAAGATGCGGTACGCCTCAGCATATATTGTCCTGAGGCAAGACGAGACGCAGAGTACGGACGAGGACAGTGCCGTTGCCGCTACGCTGCCGGAGATGACCGCCACTACTGCGGCAGACAGCCTTGTCCACGCTGCCGACAAGGCGGTATATGAAGAGCCGAAGACATGCGATTCCGTTGCTTCCGACAAGACCGCTACCGCTGCCGCTGAGCCGCCATCCCCGTACTCATCTGCCGGAAAGGAGACCTGCGATGAACAGTTCCGCGTACGGCTAAAGACCAATATCCCGTACTGGGCTCTGGTAATACCGAACATAGGAGTGGAGACAAGGCTCGGGGACAGGTGGTCCCTTGATGTTCCAGTTTTCTACAGTCCTTACACCGTGGACAAAGCATACCGCTTCAGGATATTCTCCGTGCAGCCGGGGGTACGATACTGGTTCAGTCCAGACATGAACGGGCATTTTATAGGCCTGCACCTCATCGGTGGAGCGTTCAATATCTCCGTAAACGACAGACTGCGCTATCAGGATACAGACGGGGCCTGGGGTGCCGGTATAGACTACGGATATGAGCTCAAGTTCTCCCGACACTGGGGCATGGAATTCAATATCGGCATTGGATACCTCTGGACACGCTACGAGACTTTCTACAATATCGACAACGGAGCATCCTGCGGGACATCCGTCCTGAATTATTTTGGAATAACCCGCCTTGGCATATCGCTGATCTACGAACTTTAAAACGGACACAATGAAAACTATCGACAATACCATTTTGGGGCGCATGCTCATCCCTGCCGCAATGCTTACCGCCATGCTGCCGCCTGCGACATCCTGCATTCACGAATACCTGGAGCAGGGCAAGGAAGTGGATCCTACAGAGATAGTACTCCATATAGAACTGAGTACGGACCCGTCGGTATCCACGGCCTCCGCCATTCCCAAAAGCGAGAGTGACAACGACATATTTTTCATAATCGAGCTGTATCAGGACGACTACGGCGGAGTCCCTGTATTCCGCCGCGAGATAAGCGCTCCTAAAGATGAGAACGGAAGCGCCTCGGTAAGCCTCACGGAGCATGTCCACGCAGGAGACTACCGTCTCGTCGCATTTGCAGCCGGCACGGACGGGACCGGCGGAGCAAGCTGCCTGTATGACATGTCGGATCTGAGCAACATCGTCTATGCCTCCGACTCCTACCCCGGCCCCACAGACCTGAAGGAATGCTACGACCTGAGGATGGACATAAACCTTCCGCACGATGAATGGTTCGCTGAAAAACACATCAGCGGCCTGATGGAGTCCCCGATGGGCAGAGTTGAGATTATCTCGGAGGATGCCGACGGACTTGAAGAGAGGATAATGGAGATGACCCATGCGCATGTTGCAGATGAGGATTTTCTGGCCTCCTATGAGATCCAATGGGAATACGCGCTGTATTTCCCTACCGGATACAACGCGCTTACAGGAGTACCCAACAAGGCTGAGACCGGCATAGGATTCAAGTCCGACATACTTCCGCTCAGTGACAACGAGGTCCTGCTGGGATACGACTATGTGTTCGTTAACGGAGACTATACAGAAGTGAATATAAACCTGAGACTTTATGACAAGGCCTCGGGAGAGATGCTCAACGGGTACTCCGGCCTGGAAGCCGAGATATACAAAGGCAAGACCACTGTCATCAGGGGCATGTTCCTTACCACAGAAAACGGTTCGGGAATAAGCATCGATACCGGATTCGACGGCTCAATAGACATCACTCTCCCCAATTAGAGTCGATCATATACATTTTTAAACACAAATTCAAACTATTATGAAAAAACGAATTACTATTAGCCTGCTATTGTTGGCAGCACTTACCGTCCTCTCGGTCTCATGCCAGAGAAATGAGATAACCGCAGGAGACGGAACCACAAAAGACGTGTCCATCTCCATTGCCTTACCGTCCGGACTTCTTGTAAAAAGCCAGGACAATCCCGGTGACGGCAGCATGGTCAACCGGTGCATCCTCGAGATATACGAGGACGGCGTTCTTTACGGAGAGCGGCTCTACGCTGACATCTCCTCCTTATCGGCCAGCTTCATGACCAGACTGACAACAGGAAAGACCTACACGTTCGTACTGTGGGCTGACTGTGCGGACGGCAATGCCGCCGACGGCTTCCGCGACATCTACTACAACACTGCCGACGGACTGACATCCATAACCGTCAATCCTGAAGCATACACGAACAACAATGACGGGCTCGACGCATTCTACGGAACCTTCAGCCAGCAGGTTGACAACACCTCTGAGCTGAACTTCACTCTTAAACGTCCATTCGGTCAGCTGAACATCATTACTCTTGACGCCGCAACTGCCGGAATCGACATTGCGGATGTGGAGGCCAGGGTCAGCTTCAGCGAAGTGCCGGCCGGTTTCAACGCTCTTGAAGGGACTGTCAGCGCGGACCGCATCCAGATTACCCCCGCAGTCTTCTCGCCCTCAGTGAACAAGGCCGCCGAAGGCACGGAACCTGGCGAGGAGACACAGCTCACTTTCGACTACCTGTTCGCCTCACAGGAGACAGAGGAGACACTGATCAACTTCACTCTTGAGCTTCAGAGCAACGGACAGGCAATCTGCCCTCCATACGACGCATCTAACATTCCGATGGTCCGCAATCACAAGACCAATGTAAAATCCGACTTCATAACATCCGGAATAGAGATTGTCGTGGATATCGACCCCATGTTCGATGACGGTGGAGAAGAGCCAGCACCCGAACCGGTAGAAGTCACCGCCATCGAAGGCTCCGTTGACTATTACGGGACCGCCAACGGTACTACAAACGCCAACTATGTCCTCACGCTCAACGACGGCATGGGACAGTCCTTCACCCTTGACCTGTACGGAGCGGAAGGTACGGCACTGCCCGCTGGCACCTATCAGTTCAGCAGTACGGAGGATCAGGCAAACACGTTCTTCTCCGGAAACTCGGGCATTACCGAATGGGGCATGGAGAGCGGCACTTTCACTTCAGGAACACTCACCGTCAATCTAAGCGGCACCCAGTATGACATCTCCCTTGAAGCGGAGACAGAGGAAGGGGAGGCCTATCATGTGACATTCTACGGAAACATCTCCTTCAATGACCTTACAGTTCCTCCTACACACTTTGAATCCGACATAGTAATAGAGAATACCAATGTACATCTCTCGTACAACGGAGTCAAAGGCAGCAAATACAATATGACCGTAGAGATTAACGACTTCAACAATACCGGATACAACGTCTATCTCAATCTGATTGCGGAAATGAACTCTGAAGGAGAACTCGCGGAAGGCACATACACTGTCGGCACCGGCAATGAGTTCTACACGGTGCTCAAGGACAACTCATACGCCAGATTCACAGACACAGAGACATACATCGCGTATGACGCTCCACTGACATCAGGCAGCGTCGAAATAACCGGGACAAACATCCAGGGAGAGGTATACGTACAGGGTGGACATAAAGTGACATTCAGCACGGCCGGTCTGCCATCCTACGTAGACCTCGGTCGCTTCCCTACAGCAGGCTCCAATGTCAGCGGCAATGTCGACCTTACATACGATGGTGATGTCAACGCATACGCAAACGCATACAAGGACTACTGGCACATCACCATCGCGCCTACATATGTGAATAACGGCCCTGCCCTCAATCTGGATCTGGCTACCGGCGCGTCATATGAGACTGGCTTCGGCGGCACATACACCTGTTCCAACAGTGGCGACGCATACACATTCCTGCCCGGCACGGCCTATATAAACGGAACAAACAACGACTACTGGGGTATGGTTTACTACGACTGTGCCGGAGCCGTGTATGCTGGAACATACGCCACTATCAGCAGCGGCACGATAACAATCACCGAGAACAGCCTTGAATTCACCAATGAATGGGGCGACGGACTGTGCAACTGCACCATTGTTCTCAATGGACAGGATCCGGCAGGCAACGAAATCAAAGTCACCTACAACAACATCAACATCAACCTATCCAAGAACACCGGCTCCGATTACTACAATTTCTGACCACTATGAGAAAAAGACTATTACTGTTAATGCTGTCACTGACGGGGTTGGCCCTGAGCCTCACATCCTGCCGTATGGAAGACAGGATTTCCGGCGACGGAACTCTGCAGGACGTGACCGTCTCCGTGTCAGTCCCCTACTCCACACAGGTAAAAAGCGCTGAAAACCCCGGAGACGGCACGATGGTGACACGCTGCATCCTTGAAATCTATCAGGATGGCGTACTCTACGGTGAGCGCCAGTCCGTTGACTTCGCCGGAAGCGCCTCATTCAATGCACGTCTGGTAGCCGGAGACACCTACGACTTCGTCTTCTGGGCTGACTATGCCGAGGGCAATGCCACCGAAGGCTTCCAGGATGTCAGCTACAACACCGCTGAGGGACTGACTGCCATCACCGTCATTGCTGACGACTACCTCAACAATGACGACACCAAGGATGCTTTCTTCGGCAGCTACAACGTGACTATTGAAAACGGCAAGACCTATGACTACACCCTGACCCGTCCTTTCGGAAGAGTTCAGATGTTCACCACTGACATCCAGAGCGCTGAGACTGACCTGACAGGAGCTACAGTCAAAGTCAGCTTCGCACAGGTCCCCGCAGGATTCAATGCCCTCAGCAAGACCGTCAGCTCTGAGCGCATAGAGATTGTTCCTGCCGCAGCCGCACCTGTATTCGAGGTTCCCGCTGCCGACGACGCAGAGGCACAGCTAAGCTACGACTACATCTTTGCCTCCGGGAACGACGGAGAGACACTTGTCAACTTCTCCCTCGACATCGAGAAGGACGGACAGACTCTCTGCTCCGGATTCTCCGCTGACAACATCCCTGTTCGTCAGAACTACCGTACCAATGTAAAAGGCAGGTTCCTCAGCCAGAGCGGTTCCGACGTTGATATCGACGTTGACATCAATCCCGGTTTCGAGGACGGTGACATTGACCGCGAGGTCATCACTGACGGCCTCGTACTCGAGTCCAGCACTCTTGGCGAGCCCACAGCTGAAGGAGTAGACATCAGCTACACCTACACTTACGACGGAGAAAGCATCTTGACGGAGTCCGGTATCGGATACCGCCTAAAGGGCACTCAGGACGAATACACTTATGTAGCCTATGTCGCCACCAGAAGCACTGAGAGCGCAAGCGTAACTCTCGCCGGCCTTGAAGCCTCCACTGAATACGAGTACGTATGCTATTTCATACTCGAAGGCGCTGAAGACAGATTCCTGAGCTCTCCCGGATACTTCACCACAGCCGAAGGCACCAGCGAGCCAGAGTACACTCCAATCGCCGATGTCAGAGCCCTTTATGTTGACGGCAATGTGACTATCTCAGAGGACTGGACTATCCGCGGCACTGTCATCAGCAATCTTGAGCTGAACAACGGCTCTTCCCTGAAGAACATCATCATCCAGGACGAGACAGCCGGCATAATGGTCCGTCTCACCTCAAACAATACGGACTTCCTCTCCGGTGATGTCGTTGAGGTCAAGATACAGGGCCTGTCCCTTGAACAATACAACGGACTGCTTCAGCTCAACAATGTCCCCGTTGAGAATGTGACGGAGACAGCCCAGGGTACACTTCCCGAGGCCAAGGTCATCTCAGCCGCACAGCTCCTCACCGGTGACTATGAGTCCCAGTACGTAGCTGTTGAGAACGTACAGGTCGTAGAGGCCGACCTGGGCAAGACATGGGTAACTGGCGGAACCAACACCTCCATCACCATTGAATCCGCCACAGGCGAGACATTCGTAGTCTACAGTGCTAGGTACTCTGACGCACTTGCTGCCGCAACGGTTCCCGATGGCAGCGGAACACTCAAAGGTATTGCCCAGCGTTTCAACGACAACATCCAGATAATGCTGGCCTCCACAGAGGACTACGCAGGCCTTACCGGCGAGCGTTTCGGCAGCACACAGCCTGAGCCGACAGAAAAGGATTTCTTCTCAAACATTGGTATGCCGGAAAAAGATAACTCAACTGACAAATATTATGCTCAAGAAGTAAGCATTGACGGGAGTGAATATCCATGCATAAAATTTGGAACAGGAAGTGGTCCTGGCAAATATACAACACCTGTATTTAATCCGACTATTGAAGGCGATGCGACCTTATCCTTATGGGGAGTCGGTTGGAAAGGTGAGGGTTGCCAACTAGTCATTACCGTCAATAACGGCGGAACCATAAACGGCCAGTCATCTGTGGAAGTTTCATTGGCGGCCAATGACGGAGCAACAGGCAATCCTACATACACTGTGACTTTCAGCGATACGGACTACCATGAATTTGAACTTTCGGGAGTAACTGCTGAAACTACACTGACATTCAATACGACAAATACGGGTAAGAGAGGTATCATTACCGGTATCAACGTCAATGCCAGATAATCTTATAAAAAAACGCACAACTACACAAGGGAGGCCGGGCAGTCCGGCCTCCCTTTTTATTTCATCTATCCGCAAACCGGTCCCTTGATTCCATTTACACTTTTGCCATCACATCGGTCTTACGGCTTTCACAGGAAGCCCTGGTCCTTGCACAGACTGTCCCAGGAATACTTTGCGGATATTCATTAAATTTGTTGTATCTTTGTAGGTCAATTGAAAACAGTATATGAGTGAATATCCGTTAACAGAGAAACTACAGGAACTTAAGAAGAAGTATGAGACTCTCTCGGGACAGCTTTCCGAGCCGGACGTGATGTCGGACATGAAGAAGTACATTCAGCTCAACCGCGAGTACAAGGAGCTGGAACCGATAGTCGCGGCAGGAGACAAGTATATTAAGATGGTTTCAGACCTGGAGGGAGCGAAAGAGATACTTTCCAAGGAGAAGGACGAGGATCTGCGCGAGCTGGCCAAGGAGGAGGTGTCCTCAATAGAGGGGCAGCTGCCCGGCATGGAGGAGGAGATCAAGCTCCTGCTCATCCCCAAGGATCCTCAGGATGAGAAAAATGCTATAGTGGAAATCCGCGGCGGTACAGGCGGGGATGAGGCGGCCATATTTGCCGGAGACCTTTTCCGCATGTATGCCAAATACTGTGAGCGCAAGGGTTGGAAACTGGAAATTAACAGCCAGTCGGAGGGTGCTGCCGGTGGATACAAGGAGATTATCTTCAAGGTATCCGGTCAGGGAGTGTACGGTACGTTGAAATACGAAAGCGGAGTACATCGTGTTCAGCGTGTGCCTCAGACTGAGACCCAGGGCAGAGTGCATACTTCAGCTGCTTCTGTGGTAGTGCTGCCGGAGGCAGACGAGTTCGATGTGGAGATCAACATGAACGATATCCGTAAGGATACGTTCTGTTCATCAGGTCCTGGCGGCCAGTCGGTGAACACCACTTATTCGGCCATCCGTCTGACCCATATACCTACGGGTATCGTGGTGCAGTGCCAAGACGAGAAGTCACAGCTCAAGAACTTTGACAAGGCCCTTGCCGAGCTGCGTACCCGTATCTACAACATGGAGTACGAGAAATATCTCAACGAGATGTCCAAGAAGCGTAAGACGATGGTATCCACAGGAGACCGCTCCGCCAAGATACGTACCTACAACTATCCGCAGTCCAGAGTGACCGACCATCGCATCAATTACACGATGTACAATCTGCCGGTCTTCATGGACGGTGATATCCAGGAGGTCATCGACCAGCTTACCATCGCTGAGAACGCCGAGCGTCTCAAGTCCGCCGAATAAATCAGTAGGAAGAAAATAGTTGATTCTTAAAAAAAGTGTATATTTGCTTATGTTTATGTTAAAACGGATAGATATGAGATAGAAACTGAGATATTAT
>DVHR01000037.1 GCA_018711925.1 Candidatus Coprenecus pullicola | reverse complement strand
GTAGTCCTGAGGCAGCTGCGGAGGCTATACAGAGATTCATGGATGATCCATTTTTAAGGGATAGAATGGGAGCTTCAGGACGGGACAGGGTATGCAGGCTTTACAATTGGAAAGACAATGTGGCCTCGATGGTCAGGATATATTCTGAGGTGAGCAATGGCTGAGGATCTTAAGACAAAAACGGCCAAGGGGATAGGCTGGGGGTTTGCCGACAATGTGCTGGGTCTTGGAATCACAGCTGTGGCCAATGTTGTGCTGGCCAGGATTCTCTCTCCATCCGATTTCGGTATCATAGGTATGACGGCTATATTCATGACATTGTCTACTTCTTTGGTAGACAGTGGTTTCACTGATGCCCTTACGAGGAAGAAAGATGCTGTAAAGGCCGATTTCGACACTGTCTTTTATTTCAATTTGACGGTGAGTTGTCTGTTATATGCCGTATTGTTCCTGTGCGCGCCTTTCATTGCCGGTTTTTTCGGAAAGGAGATACTTGTCCCTATTGTCAGAATACTGGGATTGTCTCTTATCATCAATGCTTTCGGGATAGTCCAGAAAATCATTTTAGTACGCAGGATAGATTTCAAGACGCAGGCCTGGATATCCCTGGCCTCATCTGTAGCTGCGTCTGTGGCTGCTGTTGTTGCAGCCTTTTATGGATTGGGTGTCTGGAGTCTGGTGATATTGCAGGTAGCCAAGTTTGCTGTGAACACGGTCTTGCTCTGGTCTGTATCAAAATGGCATCCAGGCCTGTGTTTTTCAAGGAAAAGTTTCAAGGATATGTTCTCTTTCGGAGGAAGACTGCTGATTACGTCCATCATAAGCATACTCTGGAGCGAGATGTATTCGATTATCATAGGCAAGATGTATTCCTCATCGGTGCTCGGTCAGTATTCTCGGGCCGACAAGGTCAAGAACATGGTCACTTCCAATGTCAGTTCTGTAATGAAAAAAGTGAGCTATCCGGTTTTGGCATCTATTCAGGATGAGGGTGACAGGCAGGTCAATGTCTACAGAAAAGTGCTTAAAACCACTGTATTGATATCATTTACAGCAGTTTTCGGAGTCTGGGCCGTTGCCGGTCCATTTATATTGACTGTTTTCGGAGATCAGTGGCTTCCAGCCGTGGGTTATCTCAGGATTATGTGTTTTTCAGGCCTTTTCCTGCCTTTGATGATGTGCAGTGCCAATATTATAAATGCTGACGGACGTTCAGATATCACTTTGTTTTTAGAGATTCTAAAGGCTGTAATGGGCCTGATTCCGGTGATTTTCGGAATCATGTTCAGTGTAGAGGCGCTTCTGTGGAGTATGGTCGGTGTTTCGTTCCTATTGTTTATCGTCCATGCCGCCTGTGTGTCGAAGGTGATCCGGTATTCTGTTGGCCGGCAGTTGCGCGATATACTTCCCTCATTGTGCATATCCGTAGTCATGGCATTGATTGTCAATGCTATGAATATGTTGGATATGCCTCTTTGGCTTTTACTTATACTTCAGATATGCGCTGGAGCTTTAGTGGTCATACCGGCATATGAGTTTGTGTATAAAAGTGCGGAGTACAGTGATATTAAAAGTGAGCTGTTGAGCCTTATCAATAAAATACGTGGAAAATGACTGTTTTCCATCGTCTTTTCAGTGCCTCCCGCATGGTTCTTATGGATATTGTGGCCTGGAGGTTGAGCGGTAAGAAATGAAAGTTTTGCAAAAGTGCTGAAAAGTAAGTAACATTGCACCAAATTTTAATTCTATTGATACATTATGGAGGATAAGTTAATTTCCAAAGTACCCGAAGGTCCTTTGGCTGAAAAATGGACTAAGCATAAAGCCGCTATCCGTGTTGTCAGCCCTGCCAATAAAAGAAAGCTGGACATTATCGTAATCGGTACCGGTCTTGGTGGAGCCTCGGCAGCCGCAACTCTCGGAGAACTCGGTTATAATGTCAAGATTTTCTGCATCAGTGACTCTCCCCGCCGCGCCCACTCTATCGCAGCGCAGGGAGGTATCAATGCCGCTAAAAATTATCAGAACGACAATGACTCCGTGTACCGTCTCTTCTACGATACCATCAAGGGAGGCGACTACCGCAGCAGGGAAGCCAATGTTTACAGGCTTGCAGAAGTCAGCAATCTGATTATCGACCAGTGCGTAGCACAGGGTGTTCCTTTCGCGAGAGATTACGGTGGACTGCTTGACAACCGCTCCTTCGGAGGTGCTCAGGTCAGCCGTACTTTCTATGCCCGCGGTCAAACCGGACAGCAGCTCCTTCTCGGAGCATACGCTTCCTTGAACCGTCAGATCGCGAAGGGTACTGTAAAGTCTTATCCCCGTCATGAGATGCTTGAGCTCGTTGTTGT
Organism: Candidatus Coprenecus pullicola; assembly: GCA_018711925.1. Lineage (GTDB taxonomy): Bacteria > Bacteroidota > Bacteroidia > Bacteroidales > UBA932 > Coprenecus > Coprenecus pullicola. Next base: position 3,962 of record DVHR01000037.1, on the reverse strand, counting down.
AAACGGTGAGGCCCGCGGTATCATTACCCGCAACCTTGTAACCGGTGAGATCGAGCGTTTCGGAGCACATGCCGTAGTCCTGGCTTCCGGCGGTTACGGCAACACATATTTCCTTTCTACAAATGCCATGAACTCCAACGGCTCGGCAGCATGGCACTGCTACAGGAAAGGAGCATACTTCGCCAATCCCTGCTTCGCCCAGATTCACCCTACCTGTATCCCTGTTCATGGTGACCAGCAGTCCAAGCTGACCCTTATGAGTGAGTCGCTCCGTAATGACGGACGTATCTGGGTTCCGAAGAAGATGGAGGATGTAAAGAAGCTCCGCTCAAAGCAGATAAAGGGCTCTCAGATACCCGAGGAGGACCGCGACTACTATCTTGAGCGCCGCTATCCGGCTTTCGGTAATCTTGTTCCCCGTGACGTGGCTTCCCGTGCCGCCAAGGAAAGATGCGATGCCGGCTATGGTGTCAATGAGACAGGTCTTGCCGTATTCCTGGATTTCTCTTCCGCTATCGCAAGACTCGGCAAGGATGTTATCACTGCCCGTTACGGCAACCTCTTCCAGATGTACGAGAAGATAACCGGTGTCAATCCCTATGAGGAGCCGATGATGATTTATCCCGCCATCCACTACACCATGGGAGGTATCTGGGTTGACTACAATCTCCAGACCACTATCCCCGGTCTGTACGCTATCGGTGAGGCCAATTTCTCCGACCACGGCGGCAACCGTCTCGGAGCTTCCGCCCTCATGCAGGGTCTTGCGGACGGGTATTTCATCCTGCCTTACACTATCGGGGACTATCTCTCGCATAAGATCCAGGAGCCTAAGGTAAATACCAATACCCCTGAGTTCGACGAGGCTGAGAAGGCTGTCAAGGAGCGTATCAATTACTTTATCAACAATAAGGGAACCCAGACTGTTGACTACTATCACAAGAAGTTGGGTCATATAATGTGGGAGAAGGTCGGAATGGCACGTGACAAGAAAGGCCTTGAAGAGGCAATTAAGGAAATTCACGAGCTCCGTGCCCAGTATATGAAGGATGTCTATGTTCCCGGTACCAATGAGGAGTTCAACCAGGAGCTTGAAAAGGCTCTCCGTGTGGCGGATTTCTTCGAAATCGGTGAGCTGATGGCCCGTGATGCCCTGAACCGCAACGAGTCCTGCGGCGGTCATTTCCGTGTGGAGATGCAGACTGCTGACGGCGAGACTCTCCGTGATGACGAGCACTATCAGTACGTCAGTGCATGGGAGTACGCAGGTGAGGGCAAGGATCCTATTTTCCATAAGGAAGACCTTGTATTTGAGTTTGTAAAGCCTTCAACACGTAACTATAAAGACTAAGGAGGGATATTAATCATGAATTTTACTTTGAAAGTATGGCGTCAGCAGAACGCCAAAGCAAAAGGCCATTTCGAAACATATAAGGTGTCAAATATCTCACCCGATACCTCTTTTCTCGAGATGCTCGATATCCTCAACGATCAGCTGATACGTGAGGGCAATGACCCTGTTGCTGTCAACAAGGGTTGCAAGAATTCCGGTCCGATAGCCTTCGATCACGACTGCCGCGAGGGTATATGCGGCATGTGCTCGCTCTATATCAACGGCCATCCTCACGGACCTGACAGTGAGATTACAACATGCCAGCTCCATATGCGCAAGTTCAAGGACGGTGACACTATCACCATCGAGCCTTGGAGAAGTGCAGGTTTTCCTATCATCAAGGACCTCGTGGTGAACCGCGGTGCGTTTGACAAGATACTTCAGGCCGGTGGATTCATATCGATCAATGCCGGTTCGGCTCAGGATGCCAATGCGATACCTATTCCCAAGCAGAAAGCTGATGAGAGTATGGACGCAGCTGCCTGCGTAGGTTGCGGTGCTTGTGTGGCTACATGTAAGAACGGTTCAGCAATGCTCTTCGTTGCAGCCCGTGTAAGTTCCCTGGCTCTTCTGCCGCAGGGCCGTCCTGAGGCTGCGCGCAGGGCAAAGGCAATGGTTGCCAAGATGGACGAGCTCGGCTTCGGTGCCTGCACCAATACTCAGGCTTGTCAAAGTGAGTGTCCTAAGGGCATCACTGTCAGCCATATTGCCCGTCTGAACCGTGAGTTCCTCTGTGCGAAATTCAAAGATTAGTTATGGAGTATTTTGTCACCTGTAACGGTATACCGGTTCATGTTTCCGAGACTGGGAAAGGCGACAAAGCTATAATTTTGCTCCATGGCTATCTGGAGACACTGTATATATGGGAAGAGTTCCGGAGTCTTCTTCCGGACTCTTTCCGTATTGTTTCCATAGACCTGCCTGGACTGGGACTGACCGGTTCCGATCCGTTTATCAACTCTATGCAGTTTGACGCAAAGGTTCTTCTGGACCTTTTGGACAAACTTGGTATCATGCGTCCGTATATTGTAGGTCATTCGATGGGCGGTTACGTGGCACAGCGTTTTCTCAGGGATTATCCTGGGCGTATAGCCGGTATGGTCAATATCAATTCCGCTCCTTATGCCGATGACCCGTCCCGACTTTCCAACAGGCAGAAAGAGATAGACTTTATCCTCAACGGAAAACTCGTTCAGTTGGCTCAGGTAGCTGTACCCAATATGTATTGCCGGAGCAATCTCCGTAAGTTCGATGAAAAGATTACCGAGACTGTAGAGATTTGCGAAATGCATGATCCCCAGGGTGTTGCGGCAGTCTTAAGAGGTCTTGTGGCACGAGAGGACAACGTGGAACTTCTCAAGTCTCCGTCTGTACCCGTAATGTTTGTATATGGAGATTCTGATGTCTATTATCCTCTTGAGGAGATTGAGCGGATAAAGGCCGATTTACCCGGCTGCAAGCACGTTGTAGTTCCAGGCACTGGACACAGTACCTTCATTGAGGATCCGGGCTCTACAGCCGCTCTTATCCTCGATTTTATTCAATAGAGAAGGTTGTTGAAGGGGTATCTTCCCTCATGTATTGAGCGTACCATGCTGTACAGGTCTTTCCGTAGTTTATCAATGTTGATTTTCTGCTTTGCGGATATGAATATGCAGGCCGAGTTTTCCTTCGCCACCCACATTTTCTCCAGCCGTTCTAAAGATATGTTCTCAGGTTTCTCCTCCTCAAAGTCAAACTCACTCTGCTCCCTATAGTTATAGGCATCTATCTTGTTGAATACCATATAAGTGGGCTTGTCTTTAGCGCCTATGTCCATAAGAGTTTCATTTACAGCCCTAATCTGCTCTTCAAAGTCCGGGTGGGAGATATCCACGACGTGGAGAAGTATGTCTGCTTCCCGGACTTCGTCAAGGGTGCTTTTAAAAGATTCAATAAGTTGTGTGGGCAGTTTCCGGATGAATCCCACAGTATCGGAAAGCAGGAAAGGCACGTTGTCTATCACTACTTTCCTGACAGTGGTATCAAGTGTCGCAAACAGTTTGTTTTCGGCAAAAACATCGCTTTTGGAAAGCAGGTTCATCAGCGTGCTCTTGCCCGCATTCGTGTATCCGACAAGTGATACGCGTACGAGTGAGCCTCTGTTTCCGCGTTGGGATGACATCTGACGGTCTATCTTCTTCAACTGCTCTTTAAGCAGGCTTATCTTGTTGAGGATTATACGGCGGTCAGTCTCGATCTGACTCTCACCGGGGCCTCTCATGCCGATACCGCCGCGCTGCCTCTCAAGGTGTGTCCACATACGTGTCAAGCGGGGTAGGAGATACTGATACTGAGCTAGTTCCACCTGTGTCTTCGCATATGCTGTCTTGGCTCTCTGGGCGAATATGTCCAGTATGAGATTAGTCCTGTCAAGGATTCTGCACTGCAGTTCTCTCTCCAGGTTTCTAAGCTGTGACGGTGACAGCTCGTCGTCGAATATCACCAGCTTGATTTCGTGTTCGTTGATGTATGATTTTATCTCCTCAAGCTTCCCCGTACCCACGTAAGTCCTGGAGTTCGCCCTTTC
>DVHR01000036.1 GCA_018711925.1 Candidatus Coprenecus pullicola | reverse complement strand
AGATCAGGGATTCCTTCGACAAGGAATACCAGAGCCTCAAAGAAAAGATCAACCGTTTGAAAACGCCTGAAGCCATGCCTGAGCAGGCGGCTGAGAACGAGTAATCCCTGACGGAATGGAAGAACAGGGATCCAACAACCCGCTGGGAGATCTCTTCTCCTCAATCAAGCACTACGTTGACCTGAGGATTGACGAGATCAAGCTGACACTGGCTGAGAATATGGCAAAGATTCTCAGCCGGATAATTTTTTTCCTGCTGCTGTTCATACTCATAGGCATAGTACTCGGAATCGTGGCGGCGGCGCTCAGCTCATGGTTCGCAGTACTGGTCGGCAACAAGACCGCAGGACTGCTGATAACGGCGGGCCTGTTTATCATCGTCATCCTGTGCCTTTTTATCTTCAAGGACAGATTCCTGATAAACAGCACACTCAGGATGTTTTTACGAATGTTTTTCGAAGACAGGAAAAATGGAAAAGGACAGGATTGACTATCGTAACATAAGGACGCTACAGGAGCTGCAATACCACAGGCGGCTCCTGTCTTCCCGTATTGACCACCAGGAGATAATGGTCATGTACAAACTGCGCTGTGTCTGGGAGTTCATCTCGCCGTCCAACCTCTTCAGCATGGGCTGCAGGGCCATTGCCTCATACAATCCGTCATTCGGTTTCATATACCGGACGGTGGAGTTTCTCAAAGGGTTCATAAAGAGACGTAAGACTACAGACTGATAACATCCGCCGTACATGAGAATAATTGTCGCAGGAGCAGGAGAGATAGGCAGCCATCTGGCGAAGATGCTGAGCATGGAGTATCATGAGATAACCGTAATCAGCCCTGACGAGGAGAGCCTGGAGAGAATCAGCGGGGAATCCGACATCATAACTGTAGAGGGCATATCCTCCTCCATAGAGACCCTTCAGAAAGCAAGGATTGCGAACGCCGATCTGTTCATAGCGGTCAATCCCGACTCTGAGCAGGACATCAACATAGTGTCGTCCATTCTGGCCAAGAAGCTGGGAGCCAAGAAAGTGACAGCCCGCATCAACAACGAGGAGTACCAGAAGAACGAGAACCGCATACTGTTCACGGACCTAGGCATCGACTCCCTGTTCTACCCCGAGAAGATTGCCGCCACCGAGATTGTAAACCTGCTGAAGCAGAACACGGCCTCGGAGTTCATGAACTACTCGCACGGCAAGCTGCAGCTGATAGTCTACAAACTTGAGGAATGCTCTCCCATGGTAGACAGGACCGTGGCCGAACTGCGTGAGAGGACCCAGAACCTGTTCCGGTCCGTTGCCATATCCAGGGACAACAAGACCATCATACCCAAGAGCGCCACACGCTTCAAGGTCGGGGATGTCGTATATCTGGTCTCCAAGAAGGAAGGAATGGAGCAGGCTCTGTCACTTTCGGGCAAGTCCAAGGTATCCGTGCGGAATCTGATGATTCTGGGAGGAGGCCGCATTGGGGAGATGGTGGCCAGGGCTATGGAAAAACAGGTGGAGAACATAAAACTGATAGATATCAACCCTGATAAATGCGCGCATCTGTCCGAAGTGCTGGACAAGACCCTGGTCATCAACGGGGACGGACGCAACTCCGACCTCCTGATGGAAGAAGGACTGAAGGATATGGAGGCGTTTATCGCTGTCACAAGCAGTTCCGAGACCAACATCCTCTCATGTGTGGTGGCCAAGAGGATGGGCATATCCAAGGTCATCGCCGAAGTGGAGAACTTCGAATACATAAAGCTCGCGGAGGAGATGGGCGTGGACTCAGTAATCAACAAGAAGCTCATCACGGCGGGCAAGATATTCCGCTTCACCCTATCCAACAAGGTTCGTTCCATCAAGGTCCTCAACGGTACCGATGCCGTCGTGCTTGAATTCATAGTAAATACCAACAGCAAGATAACCACGGGCAAGCTGAAGGATCTGCATTTCCCGGAAGAAGCCATCATAGGAGGTTTCGTCAGGGGCAATGAGAGCTTCATAGCCGACAGCGAGAGCACTATCCGGCCCTACGACCAGGTAGTGGTGTTCGCCAACCCGGAGGCCGTGGACAAAGTTGACAAATTCTTTTTATAAATTAAAATATTTTAAAATGATACAGTTTAAATTTCCCGTATCCGGCAAGACCAGGACAGAGCATGACCTGCTCGGATACAAAGAAGTGCCCGAGGAGGCTCTCTTCGGCATCCAGACACTGAGGTGCATTGAGAACTTCAATATCAGTAATTATCATCTGTGCGACTACCCTGAGTTCATCAAGGCTTTCGGCATCGTGAAGATGGCCGCCATCAAGGCCAACCACAAGCTCGGCCTCGTATCCGACGAGGTATGCGACGCCGTGGTGAAAGCCTGCCAGGAGCTCATAGACGGCAAGCATCTGGAGTTCTTCCCCATCGACATGATGCAGGGCGGCGCCGGCACCAGCATGAACATGAATGCCAATGAGGTCATCGCCAACCGCGCCCTGGAGATTATGGGACACAAGAGGGGCGAGTACCAGTACTGCCACCCCAATGACCATGTCAACATGGCCCAGTCCACCAACGACGCTTACCCCAGTGCCATGCATCTCGGACTGTACTTCATCAATGAAGGTGTGCAGGCAAGCCTGAAAGAGCTTATCAAGGCTTTTGACGACAAGAAGAAAGCTTTCGCCAACATCATCAAGATGGGGCGTACCCAGCTGCAGGACGCAGTACCCATGACCCTTGGCCAGTCATTCGGAGCATTCGCAGACGCCATGAGACATGAGGCCTCAAGACTCCAGAGGGCAGCTGACGAGTTCCTCTATACCAACATGGGTGCCACCGCCATCGGAACCGGAATCACGGCCGAGCCCGGCTACGCAAAATACTGCACCGAGTATCTCCGCGAGATTTCCGGTCTGGACATCAAGCTCTCACGCAACCTCATCGAGGCCACACACGACACATCCTGCATGGTCGCATACTCATCGGCCCTGAAGTCAATCGCCATCAGACTGTCGAAGATATGCAACGACCTCAGACTTATGTCCTCCGGTCCCCGTACAGGTATCGAGGAGATCAAGCTGCCTCCCAAGCAGCCCGGTTCGTCCATCATGCCAGGCAAGGTCAACCCCGTCATTCCCGAGGTGGTCAACCAGATCTGCTTCAAGGTCATCGGCAACGACTTCGCTGTGACGATGGCTTCCGAGGCCGCCCAGCTCGAGCTCAACGTGATGGAGCCCGTAATGGTTGAGTCCCTCGTCGAGTCAGCCACATGGATGAGCCGCGCCTTCAGTACTCTCCGCATAGAATGCATCGAGGGCATCGAGGCCAACAGAAAGCACTGCGAGGAGCAGGTTAAGCACAGCATCGGTATCGTAACTGCCCTCAAGCCCTACATCGGTTACTCCAACTGCACCGAGATAGCCAAGGAGGCCCTTGAGAGCGGCAAGAGCGTCTACGACCTCGTACTGGAGCGCAACCTGCTGTCAAAGAAACAGCTCGATGTGATACTCAATCCCAAGAACATGATCCATCCGAGCATGATCGAGGATATCCAGACCAAAGAGTAAATATCAAAAGAGTAACCGATAGCGTAAAGAGGCTGTATCAAATTGAACGTTTGAACAGCCTCTTTTATTACACTCGTTTTTAGCGTCTAATACACCAGCCTAAAATTATCCACCCAGAACGAATTGCCAAGTCCTCCGTAAAAAGCCTCTCCGCAACTGGATGATATCCAGATTATGATATGCGTCGGTTCCTCGCCCGGCTCAGCCCAGCCGTTCTCCTGAATAGGGACAATTTCTCCGTGGCTGTTACGGCAGTAATAGACAATATCCTTGTTCTTGAGGTCCATATCCGGCAGGAAACCGGGATCCGAGGAGATATCTCCGTACTTTATCGGAAGAGTCTCTCCGTTAATCCACTCATGCTGATCCTCAGTAAAGAGCTTGAAAGCTGTCCCTACCCTCTTGGCTATCACATTACCGTCCGCGTCCTCAGTCCTCCGCTGCAGATACACCGCTATGAAGGCATAGTCCTCACCTCCCATCTCCTTCTGTGACGAGAAACCGGTACTTCTGATAATGGGATTGCCTACCTCCGCCTTATAGTCATACTGAACCGCGGAAGGCCTGCCGGTAAACGGGATTCCGCAGTCCATCTTGGAATAGGCCCCCTTGGTGTCCCTTATAGGCTCATGGAAGTATCCGGATAGTATCGTACCCTGGACCAGAACCTCCATGTCGATGAGACCCAGCACCCTGACCTTCTCCATTATCACTGACAACCTGGCACAGTACCCGTCACCGCGAGGTTCCGGAAAGACAGAGTTGCTGCCCTTGACGACTCCCACAATGTTTGCCATGATATTGCACGGTGCGAACACATCCTCCTTTCTCTGAACGAAAGGCTCCTGCCCTGTTATGGTATCTCCCTCCGAAAGTTTGTATATGGTTTTCACATTGCCCCCTATGATTCCGGATTCCCTGAGCCGCATCACCCTCCACTGATCGAACTTGCCCTTTTCATTGAAAAGAGAATCCATATATGAATATGCCTGTACCGGGACCTGGACAAACAATAAAGGCAGAATAAGTCCCAATATTCTAAATCTTTTCATATTTTTGTACAAACTTTAATCGGCAAATTTAGAAAAATGCGCTCATTCTGCATCATATTTTTACTTTTACTGTCCTTACAGACCGCCATGGCGGTGAGAGCCTACCCCTACCCGATACAGGTACGGCAGCCCGACGGCAGCACCATGACCATCCTGTTGCACGGCGACGAATTCTTCCATTACGCCACGACTGTTGACGGAAGACATGTAAGAAAAGGGCCTGACGGCTTTTTCCGGACCTCGGGAGCCGACATGCCAGGAGCTGTGGCGATGAGCATGCAACGAGAGAAAAATATCGGCAGGCTTCAGGCTTCAGGGGGCATACCGGTGCTGAGTACCGTTGTGACCGGACAGATCAAAGCACTTGTGATTCCCGTCGAGTTTCCGGATGTCAAGTTCTCGGTACCTGACCCGCAGGCTCATTTCCACAATATGCTGAATACCCCCGGATACTCCGACAACGGAGCTACCGGCTCGGCCGTAGACTATTTCAAGGCCAATTTGCCTGAAAAGGACTTTGTATTTGATGTCACTGCACCTGTCACACTGAGCCGCTCATACGCCTACTACGGCGAGAATGACATAAGTACCCCTTCTGTCATCACATATGACGCCAAGATATCCGAAATGGTGGAAGAAGCCTGCTCACTCGTCAACGGTTCTGTAGATTTTTCCCAGTACGACAACGACAAGGACGGAAACGTAGATTATATCTTCCTGTACTTCGCCGGCTACAACGAGGCTGAAAGCGGGGACGAGAACGCCATCTGGCCCCAGACCTACAACATAAGTTCTTCCGGAATCAGGCTTGACGGAGTACGGCTGGGCCTGTTTGCCTGCTCATCAGAATTATCCGGCAGCGACCTGGGCATGGAGGCGATTCCCTCCGGCATAGGGACATTCTGCCACGAGTTTTCCCATTTTCTGGGACTGGTGGACCTCTATGACACAGACCACGGAAGCGGAGGTATCAGCAAGTGCATGTGGGGCACACTCTCTATCATGGATGCAGGCAACTACAACAACTCCGGCAGAACTCCGCCCTACTTCTGCGCGATAGACCGGGAACTGGCCGGCTCGGCGAAATATATGGAAATAAAAACCGGAATGACCGTATCGCTAGAAGCCGTGAATCTCAACGGAACGGTCATCAGAATCCCCACCGTCACCCCTGGAGAATACTACCTTATCGAGAACCGCCAGGAATCCGGCTGGGACTCCTACATAGGAGGCGCAGGCATGGTGGTTTATCATATCGACAAATCGGGCAACATTGTGGACGGCATAACGGCAGCCGTAAGATGGAAAACAGGCCTGATAAACAACTATGCTCCGCATGAGTGCGCCGACCTGGTGGAAGCCATGCCCGATGCGGGCTACATACAGCAGGTGTTCTTCCCAGGCCAAGCGGACATAAAGGAGTTCTCCGCAGCCGGAAACCCGGCTTTCATAGCATGGAGCGGCACTCCTGTCGGCATAAAACTCACCAACATAGCCCTAAACAGCGGTATTGTCACATTTGACATCCTGGAGGACAATACAGAGATACTGCTTTCCCCTCTTAACTGTCATATCAAGTCATTCCAGAACAAGGCCATAGCCGAGTGGGAATGCGGACGGCCCGGGACCTATCCCTGGAGCATAATATGGGAAAGGACCGACATTCCGTCAACTATAGTCAGAGACACATCCTACGTCCGCCGGTATACATTCAACGACCTGGAGCCAAGAGCAGAATACAGGTGCATGATCTATCATATCGGAGAGTTCCGGAACGGAGACACCGTCGCCCTGCGGTTCAGTACATCCGCACTCACCTCTCCTTACCCGTACATCGTTCTGGACAAAAGATCATACAGAGCTGGCGACACTCTGGAACTGGCCCTTAACAATCTCACAGAGGACCTAAGTTCCTGCACATGGTACGTCAACGGCAGCAGGACTGCCATGGACCGCTATATTTTCAGAATTGCCGGCACATACAAGATACAAGCCGTACTCGTATACGCCTCAGACGGCAGCAGCGAGACCATAACACGTACACTCAATGTAAAAGAAGCTGTTTTACCAGGAAATGATGAAGACTATTAAACTTATACCCATATCGCTCCTGCTCATCCTCTGCGCCGCGTCATGCAGGGAAAAAGCCATTGAGATAGACTCTCTGGAGAAAGAACTGTTCCTCAGAGAAGAAGCGGAAGGCATATATAAGAACGGGAAAGCCCTGTTCCTTTTCAATCAGGAGCTCCACCAGAAGGCAGTAAACCCAAAACGTATCCAATACCGCATCCAGACTGACGAGCAGGACACATGTCTCAATGTCATAATGGGCGCCATACCGGAGACCGCCGGCGCGCATATCACCACATCAATAGACTTCAGAAGCCCCGGGGAACTCATATCCAGCATGAGCCATCTGGAATGCTCAAGGGTAAGCACGGACAAGATATGGCTTTGGAACTCCGGAAGCCTGACAGGACTTATACTCAAGAAATCAGGCCTATAAACAAAAAGGACGGCCCGCAATCGGAGCCGTCCCGTTTTCCGTTCAATGCTGAGGGAATTATTTTGAGAACTCAATAGAGGCTTTTCTGAAATCCTTCAGAAGCTTTGTCAGCTCAAGAGAGGCCTTACGGGCACGTGTTCCGGCTGTCTTGTTACCTTTTTCGCACTGAGCTTCTGCATTCTTCTGGAAAGTCTCGATTTCCGCATTGATTTTTTCAATAAGTTCTTTCATATTTTTGTTTATTTATTTGATTTGGTTCAAATATAGCAATAATTTTCAAATCCTTAGTCAATTTTTATATTTTTGTACCGTTTTATTGCGATATTTTTAAAAAATGGACTTGAATTTTAATTTCAAAGAGATATTCAGTGCCTTTATGGTCCTGTTCGCCGTAATAGACATAACTGGATCTACCCCTGTCATCATTGGCCTCAAGGACAAAGGCCTTAAAGTAGAAGCCGGGAAAGCCGCGCTGCTCTCATCCGTCATATTCCTGCTGTTCCTGTTTCTCGGAGACGCCATACTTTCACTCTTCGGCGTGGACATCCAGTCCTTTGCCGTAGCCGGCTCGATTATCATCCTCATACTGGCCTGCGAGATGGTCCTGGACATCGAGATATTCAAGTACCAGGGACCCGGAGGCTCCGCCACCGTCGTGCCCATCATCTTCCCGCTCATAGCCGGAGCCGGAGCCCTCACCACCGTCCTGTCCCTGAGGGCCGAGTACCACGTCGAGAACATCATCGTGGCGATACTGCTCAACATGGTCATCGTCTATTTCGTACTCAGATACCTCAACATTGCAGAACGAATCCTCGGCAAGGGAGGGGTCTACATCCTCCGCAAATTCTTCGGCATCATCCTCCTCGCCATCGCCGTCAAGCTCTTCACCACCAATATAGCCACACTGTTCTAGAAAAGAAGTCATATCACAATATCATAGGCCCATATCTGCATCTGCTTTGTCGCCTACAAGGTATATAGCGCATTCATCGCTTTTTCGAAAACATTCTGGTAATCCTCCGTCCTGTCAGCACCAAGGAATACGCCTATGATATTTTTACGTGGATTGACGTATAGGACCTGCCCGTATAGCCCAAAAGCCCAATGGCCGCCTTGGTGAAGAAGAGCTTTTGCTTTACCTTTTCCCTGCCTTACCCAGCCGCTGAACATTACATCTTCAGGCAGATTGTGCCTATCATTATAGTAATTCACCAGACTGTCTATGTTTGAGAAGCTCTTATCTCCCAAAATACCCCAATACCAGGAATACGAATAAAGATATTTGCCCTTTTCTCCGCTGACATGGGTACTTAATGAACGTGCCACGAAAGCAGAATCAATAATTTGTGTTCCGTTCCAATTGCCGGAATTCAGATATAGACGTCCGATTTTTGCTAAATCCCTCACATTGCTTGTAAGGCCGGCGTAGCTTTTTGCCACCCTGTGTTTTCTGCTGTCCAGTCCGATTAGTGCATTTTTCTCCATCCCTAATGGCTGCCATACCTTTTCGGAAAGATATTGTGCATACGGCATTCCTGTGGCCCTTTCTATTATGATTCCCAGAATCTGTGTTGTCATTGAATCATAATGGTAGTATTCAGCGGGTTTATGAGAGAACTTCACGTTCTTGACAACTTTCATCGCATCGTTGCCCATATACAGATGTGCCATTTTTGAAAAAGGATTCCAACTGTAATTCTCTTTAAACTTCAAACCGGCTGTCATATCAAGAAGGTGCTCTATCTTTAGCGAATCAAATAAAGGGTCTTCCTTTTGAAGTTCTGGTATATAATCAGTGACCGGGTCGCTCAGACTCTTAATATATCCTTCCTTGAGCGCTATGCCGCAAAGCATTGATGTTATTGTTTTGGTTACTGAGAAGATGCATGATTGGCTATCCCTGTTCCATCCACCGTAATAATGCTCGAAAACTATCGTATCATTTCTGATGATAAGCGCAGCTGCCGGCTTACCGGTTCTCTCCATTGCTTCCGGAATGCTCATCCTGCATATGGAATCCTGACGGGCCAGATAAAAATTCAGTTTCATTGTGTCCAGCACCCTTTCCGTTTCAGACAGTTCGGGGAAAGTGAAAGCCATAGGGCCTCTGTGTACCGTATCCTGTTCAAACACCGTATAATCATCGAC
>DVHR01000004.1 GCA_018711925.1 Candidatus Coprenecus pullicola | reverse complement strand
CATTGTAAAAGTACTAAAGTTTGCCTTTTTGCGAAACGACACTTTCCCCATGGCCGGACGTGCCATCGGCTTTACAGGCATATCTGGCCGCACTTGTTGTTTCCACCCGCAGAATGCCTATGAAAATCCAGCAGTCGAAAAGACCAGGCCCTCCCACCGCTTCGCGGCGGGCCCCTCCCTCTAGAGCCGAGGGCGGCTAGTCTTTTCTCGTTGCTGGAATTTTCATAGAGTCTATGCTGTCAGGTTAGGTTCTTAAGGGGGGTGAATGGGTGCAGGGAAAGTGCCGGATTTTTCGGCAAATACGGTTCACTTTCCCCCGTGGCTATGCAGAAGTACCGTGGACGGAGGTGCGTATATCGGGCGGTTGTTTATTACGGCCTAGTACATAGCGCGTCATTTTTTGAAGCAGTTATTTTTCTGAAAAATAGCATAATTAATAAAAATTTGTATATTTGTGCAGTTAACCAAATATATTATCAGATATGAAAAAGACACTTTTATTATTTCTGGCCGGAGCATTCATTTTGGCCGGATGTGAAAAAAACAATGAGGACGACGGAAGGGGAACAATAGATCCCAATGCTCCTAAGATTGAAGTTGATGTTACAGGAAACCTTACTGTCTTGCCAGAAGGAGGGGAGCAGAGTTTCACTTATGAGATTGTCAATTCAGTGGAAGGCGGAAAAATGTTCGCCAGTGCTGACGAATGGCTTGGTGAAATAACTGTAACAGATGACGCTGTGGTGTTCTCCGCCGAACCAAATGAAAGTGGTGCGGTCAGAAGTACGATAATTACTTTGACATATGAGTATGGTGACGCTCAGACAGTCACCGCGCAGGTCAATGCTATTCAAGAAGCATGGGATAAGCCTCTGACATTTGACTTTGAGCTCACGCCCACAGTGAATAGTGTGATTATGAATATAACACCATCTGATCTGGATGCCAATTATTTTGTCACTGTTATTGATAACTCCTTCTACGAAGCCGGTTATACTGATGAACAGATTATGGATCAGATTCTAACTACATACGGTCCGTACTTGTCTCAATATGCATTGAGTGGAGTTACAACCGATTATGAGGTGGGAGGAATGCAGCCCGCAACTGAGTACATTGCTATTGCCTTCGGAGTTGATGTCAATTCTGCTACAGCAACTTCCGAGATGTCAAAGGAAACGTTCACGACTTTGGAAAGTCAGCCGACTGATGCATACGTGACGGCAAGTATGGATAACTATTGGGATATAGAAGATCTTGCTGCTTACAATTCTTCATATGGAGACTTTCTCCAAGATCCGTCTGTTCCTGTTCTGGCGGCAGTGGACTTTGTATACAACGAGACAGCAGTTTCCTGCGTCTATGTTCTGTGGACTGGAGATCTTACCGGGGAGAATCAGGATGAATTGTATTCGGCAACAATGACAAATGGAGATATGGCATCAGAGGGTGACCCTGCACCTCTTTTCTATGTTGCTTTTGAAGATGCTGTTACATTGTGTGTGATAGGTGTGGATGAAGATGGCAATTATGGTGAAATGTACTCATCTCTCATAGCATTCCCTGAAAGCGGAAAGTCTACGGATTATGCTCTGTTCGATGAGTACTACAATGCTCTTATGGGCTATGCACCGGCTAAAGTAAGGGCAAATTATGTGGAAAAAGATGTACAAACTCTTCTGTCTGCGAGAGATTTTGCTGGTAAGGCAAGTTCTGTATTCTGCAGGTAAAGTAGGTGTAAATATTGTTTGAGTATAGAAGCTGCACTCAATTCAGGGTGCGGCTTCTGTTTTTCAGAGAAGTTATGTGAAGATGAATGCGGTAGCTGTGCTTCCTTTTATTTGCAAAGTGATTTGACCATGGCTTTGAAGCGGCGCATGCCGGAGGTGGCGACATCCTGTATCTGGGTGTAGTGGCTGTAGTGCAGGGAGATGGGGTTGGGGTCGATGAGGTAGACCGGTACTCCGTCGCGGATGTAGCCTACCAGACCGGCGGCGGGGTAGACGGCCAGCGATGTGCCGATGACCAGCAGAATGTCGCATCTGGAGACAACTTCTGCGGCTTTTTCAATCATTGGCACCGGTTCGCCGAACCAGACGATGTGCGGACGGAGCTGCTCGCCCCTGTTGTCCTTGTCCCCGAGATGAATGTCGCTGTAGCCTATGTCGTATACCGGCAGAAGCGAGTGCTCGCCGCGGGCCTTGGTGATCTCTCCGTGCAGGTGGATGATGTCGGTTGAACCGGCCCTCTCGTGCAGGTTGTCGATGTTCTGGGTGATGACTGTCACTTTGAAGTCTTTTTCCAGCTCTGCGATTATCCGGTGGGCCTCATTCGGCTCTTTGTCCTTGATATCCCTCCGCCGGGCGTTGTAGAAGTCCAGGACCAGGCCGGGGTTGCGGTGCCAGCCCTCGATTGATGCCACGTCCTCTACGGGATACTGTTCCCAGAGTCCTCCGGAGTCCCTGAATGTGTTGATTCCGCTCTCCTTGCTGACTCCTGCGCCGGAGAGTACTGCCAGTCGTTTCATTGTATTATTGTGCTTTGTTGTCCTTGAAATAGAATCTTTCGAGCCACAGTCGGAATATGGGGTCTATGATCGTGGGGGTGTCCTGTGCGTCAATGGAGATGACTTCTTTCTTGGTAAGAGCCTCTTTGATGCGGTGTACGTTGGCGGAGGAGTTGAGGCGGTAACGCTCTATGACATCCGAGGAGCTGACTTTGGTTATGCCGTCGAATACGGCTTTGAGGAAGTAGAGCTGGTAACGGCTCAGACTGTCCACCGTTTCCTGAAAACGTACGGAGTGTGTGTAAAGTAGGGAATCAACGGCTTCAGTGATGATGCCATCGCTCAGGTAGCCTTTGGTGAGATTGAAACAGGTGTCGGCTATCTGCCAGATATACCACGGATGTCCGTCCGCTGTATTGTAGATGCGCTCGGCCTGGCTCTGCTCCACGACTCTGCCGACTCTAAGAAATGTCTTGATGATGTGGTCGGTGACGGATCTCTCATCGATAGGGGAGAGTCTGACTCTGTCGAACTGCCTGTAAAATAGCTTTTTCTCCTCGAAGATGTATTTCATGGCGTTTATCCCTGAACCGGACAGGATGTAGGCGGGGGCATCGTCACTCTGCATCCGGTGACTCAGATCGGCTGCTGCTCTCTCCCAGTCCGGCAACCGCAGTATGTTCTGAAAGTTCTTTATATATACTAAGGTGTGCTCAGGTGTGTCCTGCAATGCATGAAGCAGCTCGTCAGAGTCTATCATGCTTATCATGTCTATGACGGCCGGAGTAAGCCCGGTCTGGGCGAGTGCCATGTCTATCAGGGACTGTTTGCCGGTCTTGGGCGGCTCGTAGATCACTGTGTGGACTCTGTTGCGGATGTTGAGGACAGTCTGGCTGACTTCCTTTTTTCTTGCGAGGAAACTGCTTCCTGAGGCAGTGCTGTTATAGGTGAAAGGAGATTCCATGTTTGCTGTGTTTCTCTTTAGCAAAAATAGAAAAAAAGTAATTTTCCTGTCTTTAATTTGTGAAAAAAGATGAAATGTATTACTTTTGCTCTCCCAAATATTGTATGTAGGTTGTTAAGCTGCTGAATAAGAGTTATTTGAAAGTATAATAACCGCTTACAGCCGTTAATTTTTAATAGTTTTACAGATGTACGCAATTGTAGACATTGCAGGACAGCAATTCAAGGTAGAGAAAGGGAAGAAGATCTTCGTGAACCGTCTTGAGGGCGAGAAAGGAGCTTCTCTCGATTTCGGCAAAGTGCTTCTGACCGATGACAACGGTTCGGTCAAGGTGGGTACTCCCTACGTGGACGGAGCCAGTGTAAAGGCTACCATCCTGGATCATGTAAAGGCAGACAAGGTACTGGTATTCAAAAAGAGACGTCGTAAGGGATATCAGAAACTCAATGGTCATCGCCAGTGTTTAACCCAGATTCTCATCGACGAGATCGCTTAATTGTAAAGGAGGATAGATTATGGCTCATAAAAAAGGTGTCGGTAGTTCAAAGAACGGTCGTGAATCACACAGCAAACGACTTGGACTGAAGTTGTTCGGCGGTCAGATGGCCAAGGCCGGCAATATTCTTGTCCGTCAGAGAGGAACTGTTCACTATCCCGGTCAGAATGTCGGGATGGGCAAGGACCATACTCTTTATGCCCTTGTGGACGGTGTGGTGACTTTCCGCAAGACCAGGGAGAACAAATCCTACGTATCTATTGTTCCTCCAGTTGCGGAGTAATGATGGCCGATAAGGATTGAATGTGAGTGGGCTGCCCGGACAAGGCAGCTCATTTTTTATTATATTTGATTATCTTTGCGTGTTGAAAAAATGATAGACAGATGTTGACTCTTAAACTTTTGAGGGAAGAACCTCAGTTCGTAATCGAAAGACTGGCGGTGAAGAACTTTGACGCATCCGCGATAGTCGAGAGAATACTTGAGCAGGACAGGGTAAGGCGTTCATGCCAGACAGAGTTGGACGCGGCTCTCGCGGCCCAGAAGGCCAAAGCAAAGGAAATAGGTGGCCTGATGCAGCAGGGCAGGAAGGATGAGGCCGAGGCCGCGAAGAAGGAAGTGGCCCGTATGAAGGAACACTCCAAGAAGATCGAGGCTCAGATGGAAGAGAGCCAGAAGCTTCAGGACGAGCTTCTGGTGCTGTTGCCCAATATCCCGGATGACATAGTGCCCGCAGGCAGGAATGCCGATGACAATGTGGTGGTGCGTATGGGCGGTGAGATGCCTCATTTGCAGGAAGGTGCTCTTCCCCACTGGGAGCTTGCGGCAAAATACGATATCATAGACTTTGACCTGGGTGTGAAGCTGACAGGAGCGGGCTTCCCGGTATATAAGGGCAAGGGCGCCAAGCTTCAGAGGTCCCTGATTCAGTATTTCCTGGATTTCAACACACGCGCCGGATATATGGAGATTGAGCCTCCTGTCATGGTCAATGAGGCGTCCGGTTTCGGTACTGGTCAGTTGCCGGACAAGGAGGGACAGATGTACTTTGTGTCTTTGGACAAATTCTATCTGGTGCCTACGGCGGAGGTGCCCGTGACCAATATCTACAGGGACACCATTCTGAGTGAATCGGACTTCCCGGTGAAGATGACGGCCTATACTCCCTGTTTCAGAAGGGAGGCCGGGTCTTACGGCAAGGACGTGCGCGGCCTTAACCGCCTGCACCAGTTCGACAAGGTGGAGATAGTCCAGCTTTCGCTGCCCGAGGCATCTGAGAGGGCGCTCAACGAGATGGTGCTCCATGTAGAGAGGCTTGTGAAGTCTCTCGGACTGCCGTACCGCATAGTCCGTCTGTGCGGCGGTGACATGAGTTTCACGTCGGCCCTCACCTACGATTTCGAGGTGTTCTCAGCCGCTCAGCAGAGATGGCTGGAGGTAAGTTCTGTGTCAAACTTCAAGTCCTATCAGGCCAACAGGCTTAAACTCAGGTACAAGGACAGCGATGGCAAGATCAGTCTGGCCCATACTCTCAACGGCAGCTCTCTGGCTCTGCCCAGAATAGTGGCTGCTTTGCTGGAGAACAATCAGACACCTGACGGCATAAATATTCCAAAAGTGCTGCAGGAATACACCCGCTTTATCCGGATAGACTGATTCCGATGAATGACGGGCAGAGAGTGATACTTGGAATAGACCCCGGAACCATGATACTTGGTTACGGGGTCATTCTTGCAGACAGACGCAAGGTCCACTATGTGGATATGGGTGTGGTTGACCTGAGGAAGGAAAAAGACCATTTCGCGAAGCTCAATACTATATTTACGGAGGTTAGCGGGATTATCTCCAGATATGGTCCGGATGATGTGGCGGTCGAGGCCCCTTTCTATGGAAAGAATCCGCAAGTCATGCTGAAACTGGGACGTGCTCAGGGAGCTGCTATTGCGGCTGCAATTGCAGCAAACGTGCCTATCTTTGAATATGCGCCCAGGAAGGTGAAAATGGCTGTTACCGGACAGGGCGCGGCCTCGAAGGAGCAGGTGGCCCTGATTCTGTCGCGGACTCTGGCCACGGAGCTTAAGCCGGAGTTTCTGGACGCCTCGGATGCCCTGGCGATAGCCTTGTGTCATTTTTACCAGCTGGTCAATCCGTTCACGGATGTGGATAACTCCACCAGCTGGGAGAAGTTTGTCAAGGCCCATCCCGAGCGCATGCGCTGAGCATAGGTAAAACTTAGCATATGTCAGTTTAAACTATCGCAGTTGAGATTTGTCAAAAGAACGTTTTAATAATTTCTGACACGCGATGACATATAAACGCATTCTTTCTGCGCTGCTGATGATACTTTCCGCATGGACTCTTTCTGCGCAGAAAGGAGACAATACCGTTAAAGTGAAGTTGACCGACACCCTCTCGCTGGAGCCGGTTTCATTTGCCACTATATATCTTTCCAAGGACGGGGCTACAAGCGCGTATTACGCGGTGACCGATGCTGACGGCAATGGCGTTATAAACGGGGTCCCCGCCGGGAAGTATGTCTTTGTGGCCGATATGGTTGGATACATAAAGCTTACGCGCAGTATCTCGGTGGACAGACCGGTCACGGATCTTGGGGAACTGTTCATGACCGAGGATGTGGAGATGCTGGACGCAGTGGTGGTATCAGCTGTCGGAAATCCCATAGTGGTGAAGAAGGATACGATAGAGTATAGCGCTGCGGCATACAAGACCACGGACAATGATGTGCTGGAGGACCTGCTGAAGAAACTGCCAGGTGTGGATGTGGACAGTGACGGAGCCATCACCTATCAGGGTGAGACGATAAACAAGATAATGATAGACGGTAAGGAGTTTTTCCTGGACGATCCGTCCCTGGCATCCAAGAACATCCCTGCCCAGATAATCCAGAAGGTCAAGATCGTGGACAAGAAGTCGGACCAGGCCGAGTTCACCGGTATTGACGACGGTAATGAGGAGAAGGTCATAGACCTGAGTGTCAAGCCTGGTATGCTGGAGGCATGGTTCGGCAATATAACGGCCGGAGGAGGGCATGATCTGCAGACCGATGAGCATGCGGCCCGTTATCAGGCTTCGGGCATGATAGGCCGCTTCACCGAGAACAATCAGATCAGCTTCATCCTCAATGGCAACAATACCAACAACCGTGGTTTCAACGATATGAACAGCGAGATGGGCGGCGGTATGCGCAGGCGTGGCTTCGGCGGTGACCGTGGCGGAATCACCACGTCCTGGATGGCCGGAGTGAACGCCAATATGAACATCGGCGGGGACAAGGACCGTGAGATAGGCGGCAACTATCTCTACAACGGCTCGATAAGGGATGTGGAGGAGCGCAGCAGCAGGACTACATTCCTGAACGACGGCGAGAGTCTGATAACGGACAACAACGAGACCAGCCGTTTTTTCAGTGACGGGCACCGTGGGGGCGTGGAGTTTGACTATAAGTTCAACGACAAGACATCGCTGCTGTTCCGTCCCAGGTTCAACTACGGGCGCAGCCGCTATAATGAGATGAGTGAGTATTCTACGGACAATTCTTTAAGCGGTAAGGTCAATGACGGACGGAGCGAGTCCGTTTCGGACGGTATCTCCTGGAGGACGCGCGGCCGGCTGCTTCTGCGTCAGAAGATAGGGGAGACCAAGGGCCGCACGCTGTCCCTCAATGTGGACTACTCACTGTCCGGCAATGACTACAGCGGAACCAACTATTCCGAGACCAATACATACACGAACGATTTGCTTACGGGAACAGAACTGATAGACCAGCGGTATGACCAGAAAGACGAGAGCTATTCGATATCGGCGGACCTGACATATACCGAGCCTCTTGGAAAAAACTTCTTCCTGTTGGGCTCTTACCGCTTCGACTGGCAGGAGTATCAGTCTGAGAAGATGACCTACGACAACGGCAGCAATACACTGATAGAGGATTATTCGAGCAGGATGACCAATACTTTCCTGAGTCACAGGATGCAGGTGAGCATGATGAAGCAGGAGGAGAAGTACAATCTTCAGATAGGCGTCAACGCCGAGCCGTCCACGACCAGGACCGTAGGGCAGATGGGGGCGGCCAGGGATACTTCTTACACAGTATGGAATTTCGCGCCTTCGGCCAGATTTGACTATAATTTCTCGGACAACGAGTTCCTGCGCGTCTTCTATTGGGGCCGCACGTCCGAGCCGACTGTCAATCAGCTGATGCCGGTGCCGGACAACTCCGACCCTCTGTATGTTTCCCTCGGTAATGCCGGTCTTAGGCCCGAGTTCCAGCACAGGCTGAGAATGCATTATGACTATACCGACATGAAGACATTCTCGACGTATGCCCTGATGGGAGGATTCAACTATACCAAGGACGATATCATCAATGCCAGCTGGTATGACGGCTCCGGAGTGCAGTACACAGCTCCCATCAACTCTGACAGGCCGGTCATCGGAGGAGACCTGATGTTCATGGTCAACTCCCAGATAGCCAAGTCCGGGTTCTCGATTATGTCCTTTACCCGTGCGGCAGTCAACAGCAGTCTGTCCTATACCGGCAACGATACTACGGCCACTACTCTGGACGAGATAATGGATGACCTGATTGCCGGCAGGACAACGACTTTGTCCGTGACCGAGAACCTGACATTTGTCTATCGCAACGATTATCTCGAGACCCGTCTCGGAGCCAGGGCATCGTATCGCAA
The DNA here is from genome assembly GCA_018711925.1 of Candidatus Coprenecus pullicola. GTDB lineage: Bacteria > Bacteroidota > Bacteroidia > Bacteroidales > UBA932 > Coprenecus > Coprenecus pullicola. The sequence goes on along the minus strand of DVHR01000004.1, from coordinate 12,058 downwards.
GGCGTGGTACGAGATAGCCTCGCAGGCCCGTTCCGACACATGGGACAACTCTGTCTTCGCAGAGGTGACGGCGACCCTGCCCTGGGGCATGGAAGTGGCCACTGATGCCAGATACAATTATTATATAGGATACGATGCCGGTTTCGGAGAGCCCTCCCTTACATGGAACGCCGAGATATCGCAGTCGTTCCTGAAGAAAAAGATGACCCTGCGCCTGAAAGTCTACGACATCCTCAATCAGTCGAGGAACAATTACCGCAATACTACGGACAACTACATTGAGGACACCTACAACAATACCCTCGGCCAGTATTTCATTATCAGTCTGGTATACCGTTTCGGCAATTTTGACAGGATGGCTGGCGGCATGGGACGCGGGCCTCATGGGCCAAGACCTCCCAGACGCTAGCTAAACGGTCTGACGGCGGCTGCTTACGAAATTGCGGAATTTTTCGATGAGCGCTTTCATGTCCGCCGGCAACTCGCTGCTGACGGAGATTTTCTCGTGTGTGCGCGGATGGATGAAGCCTATCGTCCCGGCGTGAAGGGCCTGGCGTGGCAGAATCTCGAAACAGTTGTCTATGAACTGTCTGTAGCGTGTGTAGAGAGTGCCTTTCAGGATACGGTCTCCTCCGTACAGCGAGTCGTTGAACAGAGGGTGTCCTATGTGATTCATGTGTACGCGGATCTGGTGCGTGCGGCCGGTCTCCAGACGGCATTCGACTACGGTCACGTATCCGAGTCTCTCTATGACCTTCCAGTGGGTGACGGCGTGCTTGCCGGTTCCTGTTTCCACGACCTTGAATCTTATGCGGTTTGCCGGATCCCTTCCTATGTCTCCAGTGACTGTGCCTGAGTCACCCTCCATATCTCCCCATACGATGGCGGTGTACCTGCGGTCGATGGAGTGGACGAAGAACTGGCGGGCCAGATAGGCCTGGGCATCGTCGTTCTTGGCTATCAGCAGCGTCCCGGAGGTGTCCTTGTCTATGCGGTGTACCAGTATGCCCATCCGGTCGTCCTGGGCGTCCGGGCCCTGGCTCCGTCCCAGATACCAGGCCAGGCCGTTGAGGAGCGTGCCGGTGAAGTGCCCGCAGCCGGGGTGGACCACCAGTCCTGCCGGCTTGTTGAGTACCAGTACGTCCTCGTCCTCATACCTGATGTCCAGATCCATCTTCTCGGGAAGTATCTCGAAGCCTCGGCGGCGGTAAGGCAGGAATATCTTTATCTCATCCTGGGGCTTTACTTTGTAGTTGGCCTTGATGACCGTCCCGTTGACCCGAACATAGCCTGCGTCGATGGCCAGCTGTATGCGGTGCCTGGATGCGCCTTCTATGTGTGCCGTGAGGTACTTGTCTATGCGCAGCAGGCTCTGGCCACGGTCTACGGTCAGGCCGTAATGCTCGAACATCCCCTGTTCCTCATCGGAATCAGGGCTGTCGTCCAGCTCTTCTATGTCATCCCATTGCTCAGAGGGAGTCGGTGCTGTCTGCTTCGTCATCGGGCACTGGTATTCGGGTTATGTCCTTGGAGAGGAAAAGGGATACGGAAGAGCCTGTCCTGACAGTTATTGAGTCGGAAGCGGGCGGATACTGGCCGTAAACGTATGCCTCCAGAGTGTCGGAATATGTCGAGACCGTGCTGTCGAAATCGCAGCTGTAGATATTCAGGGAGTTGTCCTGCAGGAGTTCCGTGGCCATCTGGTATTTGTAGCCGATCACGTTGGGAACGAATGTCACGCTGTCTTCCGGGTTGAGGCCCAGAATCAGGTCTATGGCAGTGCCGCTGTTGAGTTTCGTACCGGGGGCGATGTCCTTTCCAAGGTATTGCTGTGCAAGGACGTTGTTGGTGGCCATGTCTTCCTGGTAGATAAGCCGTCCCACTCTGAGACCGTTGGCTATCAGCTCGGCCTTGGCCTGCCGGAATGAATATCCGGTAACGGAGGGCACGACGGACTGCCGGGGAATCACCGAATTGATGACCAGGAGTATTCTCCTGTTCTTTTTTACCTTTGAGCCGGGAAGGGGGTTCTGACGTGAGATGGCTCCGCGCTCCATTCCTCTTATGTACACCGAGTCGGTCACGTCTATCCTTAAGCCTTCGGCCTTGGCCAATACTCCTGCTTCCTCCAGGCTCATGCCGGAGAAGTCCGGTACGGTAAGTTCCTGATTGTGGCGCGTCACGGCCTTGAGGGAAAGCACTATGACCAGGTAGCCGGCCACGAGAATGCCGAGGATGAGCAGTATGTTCTTGGTAAATGATACCCTGAACGGTTTCCTGAATATCTTTTTCATAGCACAAAAATATAAAGAAAAACTTACCACGGCACGGCCCTTTCGGTAAAATTGGTAATATTTCGGGTAAAATCTATGTTTTCATTTCATGGCGGACGACTATATTTGCACCATGAGAAAAATATTTGTGCTGGCTGCGGCATTTTTATGTGCGGCAGCGTCTGTCCGGGTGGAGGCCCGTTGTGTTGATGAACCGACGTATACTGCCGGAAAAGTCTTGACCGACACGCTTTCAGAGGTGGTGGTTACGGGGACCCGCAATAAGACGGATATCCGGCATCTGCCCATGACTGTAAGCGTGGTGGACCGTCCTGTAATCGAGTATTCCAATGTCCCGTCGCTGCTGCCGGTGCTGACGGAGCAGGTGCCCGGTTTCTTTACCACATCACGCGGCATTATGGGCTATGGAGTATCTGACGGTGCTGCCGGTACAATATCCATCCGCGGTCTGAGCGGCGGCTCCGGGCAGGTTATGGTGCTGATAGACGGCCATCCTCAGTATATGGGAATGTTCGGACATCCTATATCGGACGCATATCAGTCCCTGATGGCCGAGAGAGTGGAGGTGCTCCGCGGACCGGCATCGGTGCTGTACGGCTCCAACGCCATGGGCGGTGTAGTCAATATCGTCACGCGCAAGATGGAGCAGGACGGGGTGCGTACCAATATCAACGCCGGTTACGGCTCGTGGAACACAGTCCAGACCGAACTGACCAATAGGGTACGCTATAAGGGCTTCTCCAGCATCATCAGCGCATCCTATAACCGTACGGACGGACATCGTACTGATATGGGCTTCGAGCAGTACGGAGGCTATGCGAAGCTGGGATATGACTTTACAGACAACTGGAGGATACGGGCAGACGTGAATGTGACTCATTTCAATGCCTCAAATCCGGGGACGGTGTCCGACCCGTTGGCGGACGCAGACCAGAGTGTGACTCGTGGCATGACGTCACTGGCGGTCGAGAATGAGTATGAGCGCACCTCGGGAGCCTTGAGCGTGTTCTATAACTTGGGAGATCATCATATCAATGACGGTTATCACCCTTCTGCCGGTGAACAGCCCCTGGATTACCGCTTCAACTCCCACGACGACATGATGGGCATATCTGCATACCAGAGCGTGAGGATGTTCCGTGGCAACCGACTGACAGTTGGTGTGGACTGGTACCGTTTCGGCGGCTCGGCCTGGAACCGGTATGTCGTCGGGGAACGCAACGGTGAGCGGGAGGATATTGCGGACGTAGTCCAGCACGAGGTGGCCGGATATGTGGATTTCCGGCAGAATATAGGCACATGGCTTACCCTTGACGCAGGAGTCAGGATAGACCACCATTCCCATGTCGGCACAGAGTGGGTGCCCCAGGCCGGTCTGTCGTTTCACCTGCCTTATGCCATAGAGATCAAGGCGTCGGCCAGCAAGGGCTTCCGTTATCCCACTATCCGGGAGATGTATATGTTTCCTCCTCAGAACCCGGACCTGAGACCGGAGAGGATGTGGACCTATGAACTGGCACTGTCTCAGAAACTCCTGGAAGGAAGACTGTCATACGGGCTCAATATTTTCTATATAAGCGGAGACAATATGATTCTCCGTCTGCCCAATCCGGATGGAGCAGGAATGCTGAACCAGAATTCGGGAGAGATACGCAATGCCGGTGTGGAGGCTCAGGCTGCATGGCGCATTGCCCGCGACTGGTCGGTGGACGCCAACTACAGTTTCCTGCATATGGACAATCCGGTAGTTGCGGCGCCCGAGCACAAATTGTACGTGGGCGGTCTTTTTTCCCACGGCCGCTGGCACGTGTCTACGGGAGTGCAGTATGTGGCAGGGCTTTACACTCAGGTCGGAGAAAATCCGGTGCAGGAGGATTTCGTACTGTGGAATGTACGTGCCTCGTTCCGTATCCTGGAATGGATGTCGGTGTGGGTGCGCGGCGAGAACCTTCTGGACTGGCAATATGAGATCAACGCCGGTTTCCCGATGCCCGGCGCCAATGTCACGGGAGGTCTGAACTTTGAATTCTAACGCAGAAAGCCCGGCTGGTCGACCAGCCGGGCTTTCTATGTTTCGCGCACTTGTGGACTGTTAGTACAGATCCTCGGATGATACTGTCAGTTTCTTGCGGCCGTGACGACGGCGTGCTGCGAGAACGCGGCGTCCGTTGGGGGTGGACATACGCTCGCGGAAACCGTGTTTGTTGCGGCGCTTGCGCTGTGACGGTTGAAATGTACGTTTCATATTCTAGAATTCTATTATTTGTCAGTAAAATGGAGCGCAAAGTTAGTGCTTTTGCTTGAAAATGCAAATAATCTTTTTACTTTCGAAGAAATCTTCTTCAAATAAGTCGGAAATGCCGTACACGGAGACCTGTTCGGGAGTGATGCGGCATCTTCTGACGCAGTCCTCTATCTCCGGCTGAACGTCACCGCCTTTGAGATAAAGTATTCCCTCCGTGTACAGGTGGCGAGTGAGGGGAACGAATCTGCTCAGTTCTGTTACGGCTCGGGAGACCACGTAATCGTATTTCCTGTCCTTGATGGCCTCGGTACGGCTGCAGACCGGGGTTACGTTGTCCAGTCCGAGGGCAGTAGCGACCTCGGTGACGACCCTGATCTTCTTGGCAATAGAGTCACAGAGGGTGAACCGGCATTCCGGCATGGCGACAGCCATCGGTATGCCCGGAAAACCTCCGCCTGTACCGGCATCGAATATGCTCTCCGGTCTCAGTCCATGATCTTTGATAAAGCGCACAAGGGCCAGTGAGTGCAGGACGTGATGGACATAGAGATTGTCCATGTCCTTGCGGGAGATCACGTTGATGCGGGAGTTCCATTCGCGGTACAGCGGCCCCAGCATGGTCATGCGCTCCCGCTGTGTACCGTCCAGTTCGGGAAAATATTTGAATATGATGTCCTCGTTCATTTTCTCATCATTTTTTCCAGCATGGCCTTTGCGCGGCGGATTCTGGTACGTACGGTGTTGAGCGGCATGGACAGCTCGTCGGCAATCTCCTGATATGCGTAGTCGTGCAGCAGGCGCAGCTCGGCGATGCGGCGGTATCTGTCGGGCAGGGCCGCTATAGAGCGGATGAACAGGTCGTAGGACTGGTCGTCTATCATGTTGTCTTCCGGGGAACTCTCGGTCTCAGGTACTTCTACAGGCGGTTCATCGCTTTCTGCCAGTTTGACAGTGGAGAAATTGTTTCTGCGCCGCAGGTGGTCAATGGCGGTATTCCTGGCTATGGAGAATATCCATGTCTTGAACTGGTATTCAGGGTTGTACTGGCATACGCTCATGTATGCTTTCCTCAGGCTTTCCTGACATATGTCCTCGGCGTCTGTAGCATTGGCGCAGATGGACTGAATGTACAGGCGCAGGGGCTCGGTGTATTTGCCGGCCAGTTCGGAGAACGCTGCGGTGTCACCGGTCATGGCTCTCATCGCAAGCTCGTTCTCATCTGTTGTTCCGCCGGTTGTGGCGGACTGCTCTTTTATGTTGTCACTCATCGCTTTGTTGGTTTAGGCCTTTCAATGTGCTTCCAGCCAGTCGGCTCCGCAGCCGCATTCGGCAATCAGAGGCACCTGAAGCTGAACGACTCCCTCCATCTCTTTCCGCACCAGCTCCATGACATCCCGTGCCTCTTGCCTAGGTGTGTCCAGCACAAGCTCATCGTGTACCTGGAGTATCATCCTGGCCTTGTAGCCTCCGGCATTCAGTGCCGCAGCCACGCGGTTCATTGCAATCTTTATGATGTCAGCCGCGCTGCCCTGTATGGGAGCGTTGATGGCGTTGCGCTCGGCAAATCCCCGTACTGTGGCGTTGCGGGAATTGATGTCCTTAATATATCTTTTCCGTCCGAAGATGGTGGACACGTATCCTTTTTCCCTGGCTTCGGCCTTGGTGCGCTCAATATATTCCGCAATGGCCGGATAGTGCTGGAAATATCCGTCAATCAGCTCCTTGGCTTCTTTGCGCGGGATGTTCAGCCTCTGTGACAGACCGAACGCGGAGATGCCGTAGATGATGCCGAAGTTGGCGGTCTTGGCCCGGCGGCGCTGCTCCGGAGTGACATCCTCCAGGCTGACCTTGAAGACCTTGGCCGCTGTAGCCGTATGGATGTCCTGACCTTGCCGGAACGCCTCTATCATATCCGGGTCGGAACTGATGGAGGCCATCAGGCGCAGCTCTATCTGTGAATAGTCAGCCGAGATAATGACATTGTCCGGGCAGGACGGGATGAATGCCTTGCGTATCTCGCGGCCCATTTCGGTACGTATGGGTATGTTCTGCAGGTTGGGGTGGGTGGAGCTGAGACGTCCGGTGGCCGTCAGAGCCTGATTGAATGTGGTATGTACTTTTCCGTCCCTGGGACTGATCAATGAAGGGAACGGCTCGATGTAGGTGGATATTAGCTTCCTGACAGCGCGGAACTGCAGGATGTCACTGATTACCGGATGCTTGTCCTTCAACTCCGAGAGAGTCTCCTCGTCGGTGGAGTAGTTGCCCCTCTTGTTTTTTCTGGCCTTGGGATCCAGCTTCATCTTGTCGAAGAGCACGGCACCGAGCTGGATGGGGGAGGAGATGTTGAGTGTCGGCTCTCCTGTCTCCTCGCGTATGCGGCTCTCTATGGCCGAGAGCTCCTTGCCGAGCTCCTTGCCGTAGGCTGCCAGCATATCCGTATCAATCCTCACTCCAGTGTATTCCATGTCGGCAAGTACGCGTATCAGGGGCATCTCGATCTCCTTGTACAGTTTCCCTACGGACGGGTCCTTGTCCGCGTCGGCCTTCACGGCCTTGTACAGCGGAACCATCAGGGCTGCGTCGACGGAGGACACGTGGCTCATGTCCTCACTTTTGCTGTCAGACGGGGCCGCGGAGAAGAGATCGGGCTCGGAGGTATCAATGTTCTCAGCCGCTTCATTGGAGTGGCAGATGGACAGATTAAGTCCGAGGTAAGATGAGACCAGTATGTCAGGTCTGTGCGATGTCTCAGGGTTGAGGAGATAGTGCATCAGTTCGATGTCGGCCAGGGGGCCTTCCAGGCTTATGCCCTCATCTCTGAGAATGTTGATGTACTGTTTGAGACCGTAGCCTGTCTTGATGATCTGCCGGGATTCCAGTATCCCGCGTACAGTGGATGGATCATGGGTCTTGAATACCAGGGCGGGGGAGTTTCCCTCTCCTGGTACGGAGACGAAGCAGATATCCTGCCCGGCCTGTTCCTTACGTAGCAACACCAGACCGGCAATTCCCGCTTTATCCGCCGCCGTGGATATCTCTTCGGCTCCGGTGTACCGGAACTCGACTCTTGTACAGTTCTCTTTTTCCTCATCGGCATCCACTGTCGTACCGCTGTCCGACACTGCCGGAAGCATGGCCAACAGGGAAGGACATTCGTATTGATTGAACAGGCTTGCGGCTGCTGATGGATCCTGGATGTCCAGACGCAGCTCCTCCTCGGTGCATCCCGTGGCCACATCCGTCTTTATTGTCACCAGAAAACGGCTCATCGCCAGATGGTCCGCCGCTTCCCGCATTGCCGCGGCCTGCTTGGGCGGCAACTCGTCCAGATGCTGCATAATCCCGTCCACAGAGCCGTATTTCCCCACCAGCTTTCTGGCACCTACCTCTCCTATGCCCTTGACTCCCGGGACATTGTCAGATGAGTCTCCCCAGATGGTCAGGATGTCCACCACCTGAGCCGGAGAGCTGATGCCGAATTTGTCACAAAGAGACTGCCGGTCCACGGTCTCGTCCTCCGCACCGCTCTTGCCCGGCTTGACCTGGAAGACATGGTCGGATATGAGCTGTCCCAGGTCCTTGTCCGGAGACACCATGTAGACATCGAATCCCTTTCCGCTCCAATCTCCGGCCATCGAGCCTATCACGTCGTCGGCCTCGTATCCTGGAACCATAAGCACCGGGATGCCAAGGGAGCGTACTATCTCCGTCAGAGGTTCAAGGGAGTCCTTAATGACTTCCGGGGCCGCCTGGCGGTTGGCCTTGTACTCGGGGTAAGCCTCGTGGCGGAATGTCTTGCAGGGGGGATCGAAGGCCACAGCCAGATGTGACGGTCTCTCGCGGATAATCAAGTCCAGCAGGTAGCGGGTAAATCCGAAGATGACCGAAGTGTCCACCCCCTTGGAGTTGATCATGGGACGGCGGATGAAGGCGTAGTACATCCGGAACATGAGGGCGTGGCCGTCTATGAGGAAGAGTCTGTTACCCATGGTGTTGAGTCTATTCGTTATCGGATTCGAACCATTCTACGTAGGATGTGGCCGTCTCGTGCAGGCGCAGCGAGTGCAGGCTAACTCCCTGCGGCAGCCCTTGTCTGATGATGTCTGCGAAATACAGCACCAGATTCTCGCATGTGGGCTGGAACGGCACTATGAGCACTCTTTGATAGGCTTCTGCGATCTCTTTGGCTATGGGTGAGTTGTCCCTTAGTATCAGTGCATGGTCGAACTTGTCGATGATGCCCTCGATGACTATTCTCTTAAGGTCCGTGAAGTCAATGAGCATCCCTGACTTGGGAGTGCCGTCAGGGTTGGAGGGAGTTCCTTTTACAGTAACGTATAGTATATAGGAATGCCCGTGTATGTGTCTGCATTTCCCGTCATATCCGGTGAGGGCGTGCGCCCCTTCGAAACGGAATTCCTTTGTCAGTCTCAGTGTTGGCATAGTATCTGCTGGTATGTCTTGAAAACTTTCAAAGATAGCAAATATTTTGTAAGTGCGGATTTGCTTAAAAATTTTAAGTTTGGCTTTGCTTTTAATAACAATTTGTCTAAATTTGTGCATACTTTAATATAGAAATACTATGGCACTCGATCTTACGAACTTTTTATCAGACAATGCTAAGAGCATGAGAAGGTCAGCTATCCGCGACCTTCTGAAAGTGGCCAACAGGCCTGAGATTATATCTTTCGGCGGCGGTTTCCCAAATGCCAAGACATTCCCCGTAGACAACCTCAAGGAGATAATAAACGAACTGCTGGACAAGAGACCCGCACAGGTTCTCCAGTACGGCTCTACTGAGGGCAGCGTGGCTCTGAGAACGCAGATTGCCAAGAAATACGAGAAGGAAGGCGTAAAGGTGGGTATCGACAATATACTCATCACCACCGCTTCCCAGCAGGCTCTTGACTTGATCTCCAGAATCTTCATCAACCCCGGTGACACCGTGCTCTGCGGTCTGCCCTCATATATGGGTGCGCTTCAGGCCATCTGGTCATATCAGGGCCGTCCCGTGGGCATCCGTCACGACGAGGAGGCGGAGGCTGTCGTATCCGCTCTCTGCTCCGTGGGTCAGAAGCCCAAGTTCATCTACGCCATCCCTGACTTCCAGAACCCTACAGGAGTCACCATGGACCTGAAGAGACGTCAGGAGATCATCGACGTGGCCCGCAAGTACGACCTCATCATCATCGAGGACAGCCCTTACAAGGAGCTCCGTTACGAAGGCGAGTCCTATCCGACCATGTACTCGATGGCTCCCGAGAGAGTAGTCCTGCTGGGTACATTCTCCAAGACATTCGTGCCCGGTTTCCGTCTGGGTTGGGTGCTTGCTCCCGAGGAGATTATCGGCCGTCTTATCGTGGCCAAGCAGTCAGCTGACCTCTGCACCCCTATCCTCAATCAGGAAGTGGCCGCGCTCTACATGGAGAAAGGCTACTATGACAAGAACCTTCAGACCACCATTGACCTCTACCGTCATAAGAGAGACCTGATGCACCAGTATCTTACGGAGTACATGCCCGAGGGAGTTACCTGGACAAGACCTGAGGGAGGTCTCTTCCTGCTCGTTTCCATGCCCGAGGGCCTGGATGCGAAGGAGCTCTTCGAAGTCGCCATCAAGGAGAACGTGGCCTTCGTCATCGGCGAGGTGTTCTTCTGCGACGGTACCGGTCAGAACACCATGCGTCTGAACTTCTCCTACGTCAGCGACGAGGACATGCTCGAGGGCGTGAAGAGACTCGGCAGCGCCATCCGCAAGCTGATGGACAGCAAGAAGTAACCCGGTCTTCTTTTGACCACAGATAAAAATAGGGCGGTCCGTATCCAGGCCGCCCTATTTCTGTGATAGGGTATCAGCTCTACTCTGTCAGTTCGTTGATGGGGGAGGCCCCGTCGCGGGAGAATCTTACGGGCATCGAGAAACGTTCGGATTTGTTTCCGTCAGCGTCCACCGACATGGCGTATACTGTGTAATCCTTGTCCCATTCCAGTGCCACATATCTGGATGCCTCATTTTCATAACCGTCCCAACCCAAGGTTGACCAGAACATCCCGTCTGAGGCTGAATCATAGTCTTCTTCCCATTCCGTCACTACCCAGCGGTACGTCGTGGCTCCGCTGACCTGCACGGTGAACGGTACCATGGCCTTGCCGGTAAATTCACTGTATTCGGGACTGAGTGCGGCGGCTTCGTCACCGTTGAAATATTTCTCATATGAAACCTTGATACTCGTGCTGGACTCAGACTTGAAACTGATGATTTCACTTTCGGTAAAATCTCCCACCATTTCACAGGTCGTAAGATCTATCGCAACAGCTCCTGCTTTGTATTCTTTCTCTTTGTCCAGTCCCATGAACAGATATGTGTCATTGCCTCTTGCGGTCTCATTAAGCCAGAATTCCATCTCATTTTCATAGTATCCTTCGGCAAGAGTGCTTTCCAGAGATTCCAGAACAGCGGCTTTCATCTCTTCTTGTGTGGCGTCCGCTCCGTAGAGGTTCCAGAAATAATTGACTGTCTCGTCGCTGGGGGTGACTGATACGGAAAGACTGGTCCCTATAGGCTTTATCTCAAACTCAAAAGTACATTCCCCGGGATTGCCGGCCGGCAGAGTCCGTATGCTCTTCTTTGTAAGAGGTGTGGTGTTGACACCGGCTTGGTATCCGAATGCGAGGGCCAGATATTCTGTGTCAGGCTCTAACTTGTTAAACTGGTAAGTGAAATTGCCGGATATGAGAGAGTATGAGATATTGCCGCCCCATTCGCGTATCTCTTCTTTCATAATCTCATCATCCGTCATGCCTTCAAAGCCGGCGGCTGGAACAAGGTCGTAGAAGTAGACATCGTCATTGGAGGCATTGTAGTTTACCTCAATGGATACAGCTGAGACCTCTCCCTCGTTTATCGTAATGGTGTTGTCGGACTGTTCTGCCTCAGGTGTGCTGAACATCTCTGTCCTCACGTCAGACAGAATCTCGCCCTCGGAGCTCAGCTCAAATGCGTAGGCCATGAATTCCGTACCGGCTGTGAGCTCTCCGTATTCGCCCATGTCAGGTCCAGTGGAGCAGATGCCGTCTATGATTTCCTCTTTTGACAGTCCCATGTTCTCTGTATAGAATTCTATCAACTCATCTATTACGGACCGGGCAAATTCGTCCAGAGTCATACCCATGTCGTGGAAATCATCTGCCGGGTAGATGTCAAAGTAGTATGGCTTCGTATCATCCTCTGGTGTGACATAGACAGTTACACTGTATCCTTCAATCTCTACTCTTATACTAAAGTCCATACCTCTCCACACGTCTTCGGTTGCTGAGCCTTTCTGAGATACAGTCAGCGCATCCCCTTCAATCTCAGTTCCTTCATGTACGGGCTTAATATAAGTGACACGTACTGTACTGTCGGTATTTGCGTCTACAGTGAATCGCAGGATACCATCCTCCGACTTGTCGAAAGAGTGTGCCCATCCGTCATCGGCAATAAAGTTTATATTTGCACAATTGAAACTCTCAGCCC
>DVHR01000035.1 GCA_018711925.1 Candidatus Coprenecus pullicola | reverse complement strand
ATTATAAAATGTTCTTAAAAACAGAAAAAAAATTGTCATAAGATATTAACAGGGTTATCAATAGGAAATGAACCGTAAAATAGAAGGATTGTTAAAAAGAGAGAGTATAGCGCAGCTTCGTAAATCTATTTATGACAGCGGTCTTAATATAGTGAATGTCAATGGATTGTATTCATCGGCAAAGGCTTTTGCGATATCTGAGGTTGTGGATAGGGGAGTTCATCTGGTGGTACTTCAAAGTAAGGATGAGGCGGCCGCCTGTGTCAATGACCTATATAATATAATAGGTGATGAGAATGTTTATTTTTTCCCTACCTCTGATGTAAGGACAATCAAGGGGACTATGAAGGATATGTCTGCCAAAGTGCAGCGTACTGCGGCCGTAAGTGCTCTTGCCGACTACAGGGAGGGGTCTTATAAAGGTAAATTTCTGATAATAGCCGGTTATAAGGAGGCATTTGACGAGTATATTCCAAGCCAGAAAGAGTTGTCTGCCGCAGTGTTGAGGATAGTGAGGGGAAGTACGGTGCTGTTTGAGAAACTTCAGGACGATCTGTACGGACTCGGTTTCACCAGAGTGGATTTTGTGTCAAGACCGGGTGAATATGCTGTCAGAGGAGGTATCATAGACCTGTTTTCTTACAACAATGACAAGCCGTACCGTCTGGATTTCTTCGGGGACGAGGTGGATTCGGTACGTATGTTTGATGTCAATACACAGCATACAACGGGTGATGAGCTGGAAGTGCTTGACATCTATCCCAATATGGTATCCTCTCAAGGCGATGATGCCGATAGTTTCTGTTCAGTCTACAGTACATTGCCGGATAGTTCTGTTATATGGATTTCCGGAGTGGAGGATTTTGCCGAAGACGGAGTTTCAGGGCATAAGAAAGTGTATCTGTCTCCCATGCATAAGCCTGTGGCTGATGTGGAAATAGACTTCAACACATCTCCACAGCCGGCTTTCAACAAGAATTTCGAACTGCTGGCTTCAGATATAAAGTCAAGACGGAAAGAAGGCTACAGTGTCTATATCATGAGTGAGAACCGTTCTCAGATAGAGAGACTTCGCAATATATTCTCCTCATTTGACCTTAGTCTTGAGTATATGGAGTATACGATACAGGAGGGATTCATAGACCACGACTGTAAGATATGTCTTTATACCGACCATCAGATATTTGACCGCTATCGGCGCATAAGATTGAAGAGAACTGTTGAGAGGAGCGAGAGACTTACTATGAACGATATCAACTCGTTTAAGGAGGGAGACTATATTGTCCATATCGACCATGGCATAGGCCGTTTTGGAGGCCTGGTCAAAAACCGTATCAACGGCAAGGTGCAGGAGGCCATAAAGCTCATCTACAGGGACAATGACGTGCTTTTCGTATCGGTACACGGTCTGCACCGTATATCCAAGTACCGTTCAGGTGACTCTACAAAGCCTCCGAAGATCAACAAGCTCGGTACCGGTAATTGGGAAAAGCTCAAGAGCAGCGCAAAGTCCAAGGTCAAGGACATCGCCGAGGACCTGATACGGCTTTATTCACAACGCAGGATGGCGAAGGGGTTCGCTTTCAGTCCTGATTCATTTCTGCAGCAGGAGTTCGAGTCATCGTTCCAGTATGAGGAGACTCCGGATCAGATCAAGGCTGTGGAGGCGGTGAAGAAGGATATGGAGAGCGACTGCCCGATGGACCGTCTGGTATGCGGAGACGTGGGATTCGGCAAGACCGAGGTTGCCATGAGGGCGGCATTCAAGGCAGTGGCCGACAACAAGCAGGTGGCCGTATTGGTGCCGACCACCATTCTGGCCCTTCAGCATTACAATACTTTTAAGGACAGGCTGCGTAATTTTCCCTGCACTATCGACTACCTGAGCCGTCTGAGGACTTCCAAGGAAGTGGCTGATATAACGGATAGACTTAAAAACGGCAAGATAGATATTATAATAGGTACTCACCGGCTTTTGGGCAAGAGTATTGCCTTCAAAGATCTGGGTCTGCTGATTATCGACGAGGAGCAGAAGTTCGGAGTGGCGGCCAAGGAGGCTCTGCGCCGTCTGAAACTGTCGGTGGATACTCTGACACTGACGGCAACTCCTATTCCAAGGACCCTACAGTTTTCCCTGCTCGGGGCCAGGGATCTTTCGATTATCAACACTCCGCCGCCCAACAGGCTTCCGATACAGACGGAGATCATAGACTTCAACGAGGATACTATCCGGGACATTATAAACGAGGAGACCGGGAGGGGAGGGCAGGTATTCTTTGTACACAACCGCGTGCAGGACATCTATGAGGTGGAGGATATCATCCGGAGGATAGTGCCAGGCATCAAGACATGTGTGGCTCACGGACAGATGGAACCGAAAGAGTTGGAGAACAAGATCATCGAATATATGTCCGGAGACTATGACGTGTTGATAGCCACCACCATCATAGAGAACGGCATAGACATTCCGAATACCAATACGATAATCATCAACCAGGCCCAGAACTATGGTCTGAGCGACCTGCACCAGCTGCGTGGCAGAGTAGGGCGCTCCAGCCGCAAGGCCTACTGTTATCTGATAGTACCTCCGATGACCAGTCTTTCGGATGACGCGAAGCGCAGGCTGGATGCCATAGAAGCTTTCTCTGACCTGGGAAGCGGCTTCAATATAGCGATGCGGGACCTGGATATCCGGGGCATGGGCAATATGCTTGGGGCTGAACAGAGCGGATATATCGCCGAGATGGGCTTCGAGACCTATCAGCGCATACTTGCTGAGGCTTTCGAGGAGATAAAAGGTACAGTATCCGACCTGCCGGGCATGAAGGAGGAAAACCAGACATATGTTACGGACTGTGTGGTGGATACGGATATGGAAATACTTATACCTGACTCCTATATCAATATCACGGCGGAGAAGATACGGTTGTACAAAGAACTGGATTCAATCTCCGACGAGGCTTCGCTCCAGCGTTTCATCACCGATATAGAGGACCGCTTCGGTCCCGTACCGGAGGAGTTCAAGCAGCTGATATTCGTCGTACGGCTAAGGATGGCTGCCCGTGAGAGGGGATTTGAGAAGATAGTGCTCAAGAATGGCTCTATGGTCATGTATTTTATTTCCAACTCCATGTCGCCTTTCTACCGTAGCAGCAGATTCTCGGATATTATCAAGAACATACAGCACCGTGATCCGTCCAGGTACATGCTCAAGGAGAACAATGACAAACTGTACATAACGGTGAAAAATGTGAAAACTATTGAGGGTGCGTACAATCTTATACAGAAATTGTAGTTATCTTTGCCGGCCTTATAAGCATTGGTTGTGAAGAATCTGCTGATAGATATAGGAAACTCTTCCTTCTGCAAGCTGGCGGTATCGGACGGAAGCTCGATTCTGAGTGTGTGCAGGTTGGAAAAGGCAGAGCTGGTCTCCGCCGTAGAGAAGGAGCGTGACTGTGGAGAGATAGACATTGTATGCGTCTCTTCCGTGGCTCATGATAATCCTGTTCTGGAGGACAGACTGAGAGCAGTGTGCGGAAAGGTTGTTGTGGTAGATGCTTCCACTCCGATGCCTATGAAAGTGGATTATGATACTCCAGGAACGTTGGGTGCGGACAGGATTGCCGCAGCGCTGGGTGCCGCGGAGCTTTTTCCGGGGAAGGACTGCCTGATATTTGATTTCGGCACGGCTATAACAGTGGACCTGGTGACATCGGACAGAAGATTCATGGGGGGCAATATCTCTCCCGGACTCAGTCTCAGGCTTAGGGCTCTGCACGAGCATACCGGACGGCTTCCGCTTGTGTCTCCCTCCGCTCCTGTCAGGATGTACGGAAGAAATACTGCGGAGGCAATCAGCAATGGTGCAGTGTTAGGCATAATGTTTGAAGTGGAGAAATACATTGAGAACAATCCGCAGTGCAGGATTATTTTTACCGGGGGGGACTCACTTTTTTTTGCAAAGAAACTAAAATCCCCGATATTTGTAACTTTCAATCTTGTGTTGAAAGGATTGTTAAAAATTGCGCAATTAAATAATGTTTAAAGGGAATAGGATCCTTATATTCGTATTAAGTACGTTGATTATCGGTTTCGGCGGCATTGAGGCCAAGGGACAGGACATCGACGCGCTTGGTTCTTATTCTCCGTATTCCATTTTCGGTATAGGCAAGCTCTCCTATGAAGGTACGGCCTATAATCATTCCATGGGCGGCATAGGTATAGGGATGAGGGACAACGGATACATCAACTACCTCAACCCGGCGGCCATCACAGCTAGGGACACGCTCGCGTTCATGCTGGATTTCGGTTTCAATCAGCAGAATCTGTACACCAATGACAACATTACCAAGGCCGCGTACAATGTCTTCAACATGCAGAACGTGGCGTTGACATTTCCCATATACAAGAAATCGGCGTTCATCGTAGGCATAGCGCCCTTCAGTGATGTGGGCTATAAGTTCCAGTCCACCGAAACGGATCCTGATATTGTATCCCAGATCGGGGATGTGAAATACCAGAAGTTCGGTACGGGAAGTATATACCAGTTGTTTTTCGGCGGGGCGGTGATGCTGTTTGACCGTGTATCCATAGGAGCCGAAGCCATATATTATTTCGGTTATATCAACAAGCACAACGACATACTGTTCAACTCCTCATCCCTTTACAACACGATATCCACCGGATGGGATTACAAGGTGCACTGTTTCTCCGGAAAGTTCGGTCTTCAGTACATCCAGCCCATAGCCAAGAACAATTCCCAGATAGTCGTGGGTGGTACTTACCGTATTGGAAACAGTCTGAAGGGAGAGGTGGCCAAGTATGCCTTCTCGTCCTCTGATACAGTGTTGCACAGCAGTAACGGACTTGCGTCCATGGATATAGCCGATGAATTCGGAGTAGGAGTGTCGTACCGGGTCAATGGCAAGTGGGCTGTCGGTGCGGATTTCATCCAGCAGAACTGGAGGGGAAGCTCGTTCCCGGATAACAGTATGTGGAGCAATTTCTCCGCTGAGAATGCCAGATACTACAGAGCCGGTTTCGAAATAACGCCCAACATGTATGACATAAGATACTACATGAGAAGAGTCACATACAGGGCCGGGGCGTATTTCGAGGAGTCGTATGTCAAGGTGAACGGCCATCAGGTCAATTCTTTCGGAATCACCTTCGGTGCATCGTTCCCCATATACAGATGGCATAATGCTGTAAGTGTTGCTGTAGACATAGGACAGCGCGGGACGCTGCGGCACAATCTGGTGAGGGAAAGGTATATTAATTTCATAGTCAATATAAACCTTCACGACCTTTGGTTTGTCAAATACAGATATGATTAGAATAGGACAGAACAATAAATAGTATTAATTCAAAGATATGAAACGTATAGTCTTAACAGCATTTGCATTATTAACGTCTGTTCTGGTTTTCGGACAGGGCAGGTATGGCGCGGACAGTGCCGAGTGTGTCAAATATCTCTCATTCTATCAGCAGTATGTAAAGCAGGGTGATCTGGAGGGAGCTGCTCCCAGTTGGCGGAACGCTATCAAGTTCTGCCCTCCGACTGCCAGTCAGAACATGCTTCTCGACGGTATGAAGATCATGAGAAAGGAGATAGGCAAGTACCGCAGCAACCCTATCCGCAAGAAGGAACTGGTTGATACTTTGATGATGCTGCACCAGTTGAGGATTGACAACTATCCCCAATATGCGGTTACGGCGATAACCAACAGGGCCGTGGATATGATGAACTATGCGGAGACAGGCAGTGAGCAGGTGGTATTCGATGCTCTTGGCGAGGCCATGGACGTAGCCAAGGAGAAGACATCCACTACCATTGCGGTAAGGTATATGAACTATGCGGTACAGCTTTACAAACTCGGCCGCCTTGTAGATCAGGATGTGTTTGACGCATTTGACAAGAGTATCTCTACCCTTGAGGCCATTAAGGCTGCAAAGCCCTCCAACATGGTGGACAAGGCAATAAGCGACGTGGAGAGCATCTTCGCACAGAGCGGTGTCGCCAGCTGCGATAACCTTGTAGCGGTATTCCAGCCTCGTTATGACGCTTCTGACGCCGAGCTTCTGAAGAATATGCTGGCCTTGTTCCATTCGGCAGGATGCACCGACCTGGATTTGTTCAGCAATGCTCTTGAGGACCTGAACAAGCTGGAGCCTTCAGTGGACTACTCTTACCAGCTTTTCAGACTGTTCTCCTCTCATCCTGACGGAGCAGACAAGGCGATAATGTATATGCAGCAGGCCATTGACTCCGATGAGTCAGATGTAGAGACCGATGCACAGTATTATTACGAGCTCGCCACCTATCTCTTCTCCAAACTTGACAGGAGACCCGATGCTGTCGCAGCCGCAAAGCAGGCCGCTTCTCTCTCCCAGGCGTATGCCGGAAAGGCCTATTTCCTTATCGGAACCATCTGGAGCGTGTCCAAATGTGACGGCAATGAGATAGAGTCACGTGCTCACTACTGGGTAGCCACCGACTACATGATCAAGGCCAGGAACGCCGATTCATCACTTGCTGAGGAGGCAAACAAGCAGATAGCCACTTATAGTCAGTACTATCCCGAGCAGTCGACAGCTTTCATGTACGACATGGTTGACGGTAACAGATATGAGGTGTCCTGCAACGGCCTTAGCGAATCCACTACTGTAAGGACACAGAAATAGTAATGGGTTTTAAAAGCGCATTCTACCGATATATGATGATGGCGGCAGTCCTTCCGGCTGCTGCCATTGTCGTATCATGCGGCAATAAGCTGAAAAATATCGATGCCGACAAGATATCCGAGGCTCCTACTCAGGTAGTACTTGACATGGATGCTGCCCAGACAGAGAACGGACAGGTCCAGATGCGCCTAAAGGCCAGGAGGATGGAGAGGTATGAGAGTGACAAGGACAACTCCCGCGAGGTGTTTCCCGAAGGGTTCCGTGTCCTGGCTTATAACGAGGAGGGACTGTTGGAGACCAGTATAGTCTCTGACGAGGCCCTGCATACGGTCGATGACGGTAAGGAGCAGTGGTCGGCATACGGCAACGTGGTCATCAACAACTATATAAAGGGAGAGAAGATAGAGACCGATACCCTGTACTGGGACCGGGAGAACAAGATGATATATACTGACTGTTACGTCAGGCTGTCCTCGCCTCAGGGTTTCATGCAGGGGTATGGACTGGAGTCGGACGAGATGGCCAGAGACGCCCAGCTGCTGCGTCCCTTTGACAGTTACGGCATACTGTCGGACGACTCTACCGGCTCCGGATACGTGGACACTGTTAATTTTATCGGCCCCAGTGTAAGGAGATAAAATAAAATTACTATCTTCGCATCCTATTTTCAGAATGTTATAAATAGATATACAATGGCAGTTTTAGAGAAAATACGAGTCAAGCTCGGTGTTCTTATTACAGTGCTCATCGCAGTGGCGCTGTTATCGTTTATTATAGACCCAGGTACTCTGGAGACAACTCTCAGCTACTTCTCATCCAAGTACGATGTAGGTAAGATAGACGGAAAGAAGGTGCGTTACAACGAGTTCCAGAAAGAAGTGGACTATTACACCAATATCTATACCCTCACAACCGGGTCTCAGTCCGTATCTGAGGAGGCTATGCAGGCCATCAACGAGTCAGCATGGCAGAACCTGATATCCGAGTGGTACGTAGTGCCCCAGATGCAGAAGGCCGGAATCAGGGTAGGAGACGACGAGCTTGTGGATCTCAGTCAGGGAAAGGAGATCTCCCCTATACTGCAGCAGGATCCTATATTTCTCGATGCATCGGGCCAGTTCAGCAGGACCAAGCTTCTTGATTTCATTCATGCAATTCCCGGGGACGCGTCCGGCAACCTGGCCGCTTACTGGAGTTTCCTGCAGCAGAACATGACCTCGCAGCAGTATTTTGCCAAATATACTTCCCTGATTGCGGGCAGTGACATTCTGACTCCTGTGGAGCTGCGCAGGCAGATAGAGGAGAACAACACCTCATCTGACGCGGAGTTCGTGCTCGTGCCTTTCGGTTTCAAGCAGGATACTACGATCAAGGTTTCTGATAAGGAGATTCACGACTTTTACAATGCCCATAAGGAGAACTACAGGCAGACCGCATCCCGTGACGTTGAGTTCGTGGCCTATGAGGTAGTGCCTTCCGAGGCCGATATCAAGGCTGCCGAGGAGGAGATAAACTCCCTGTACGGTGAGTTCTCGACCACTGGCAATCTCAAGTCTTTCCTTTCAATCAATTCGGATACTCCCCTTCAGGACTATTATTATAAGGAGGGCGAGCTTGCTGGCCAGTTCCCCGAGGTGGACGAGTTTGCATTTAGCCGCAATCCCACGGTGCTCCCCGTATTCCAGAAAGAGAATACCTTCTATGCAGTACGTGTCAACGATGTCAGGAATATGTCTGACTCCGCATTCGTACGCCACATCCTTCTTTCGTTCGAAGACGGGGCTCTGGCCGACAGTCTGCAGAACGTGTTGAACCATGGTGGAGACTTCTCCGACCTTGCCTCCCGTTTCTCTCTTGATCAGAATCCCAATGTAGCCAATCCTGGTGACATAGGCTGGATGACCCAGACTTCGATGATTCCCGGGATGCAGGATGTCCTTACGATGAAGCCTGGTGAGATAGCCAGAATGGAGACGGACTACGGTCTGCACATCGTTACAGTTACAGACAGGACGGCTCCGATGAAGAAGGTACAGCTTGCAATCCTTTCCAAGGAGGCTATGCCAAGCAAGGAGACATTCCAGGACTTCTACGCTCAGGCCAATGATCTGGCCTCACGCTGCGAGGGCAAGATAGAGAACTTCGACAAGATAACCATGGAGGAGGATCTTCCGGTCATCCCTGCAAACAGAGTGGCCGAGAGCGCCCGTCAGCTTTCAAGGTATGATGATGTCAGGGAAGTTATCCGTTGGATTTATGACGACAAGACCAAGGAAGGAGATGTATCTCCTATCATCACGGTCAACAACAATATCTATTTTGTAGTTGCTCTCAAGCAGATCCATGAGGAGGGCTACGCTCCTATAAACAGTGTGGCTTCTTCTATCAAGTACCGTCTTACGAACGAGAAGAGGGCTGAGAAGGTCAGGAATGAGGTGGCTGACAAGATAGCCGGACTTACCGACATCAATGTGATAGCCGATACTCTCGGCCAGACAGTGAGCACGAAGACCGGTATTACCTTCGGTTCGATGAGCGGCAACTCTACCGAGCCTGCATTTATCGGTGCTGTAGCCGGTGCCGAGCCCGGTGTCATCGCAGGTCCTGTGGCCGGTAATATCGGAGTGTACGTGCTCGAGGTCAGCAACCGCGAGACAGGTGCCTTCTACACTGAGGATGACGCCAAGATCAAGGCTGCTCAGGTGGAGAGCTATCAGATCAACAACCTTCCCGCCATCTTTACTGAAAGGGCTAAGATTGTGGACAACAGGGCCAGGTTCTTCTAGAAACTCATAACTGCGATATACCGAAGGCTGTGTCATATGAAGTTTATGACGCAGCCTTTTTCTGTTTGCACTTTGCGTCGCGCATGCGATATGATTGTCCGGAAATAATTCTAAATTTGCATCACCAATAAGTTACTGGATTATGAGGAGGTGGATATGTGTTGCGGTTGCAGCGGCTTTTCTTGCCGTCACATTGGAGGCCGGACAGCGGCCCTATATGGTTTTCTGGAATCTGGAGAATTATTTCGACCCGTTCGACGACTCGCTTACTGTGGACGAGGAGTTTACTCCAGGAGGTTATAAGCACTATACATGGAAGAAGTTTCTTGTCAAACGTAATCTTATAGCCAAGACTTTGCTGTCCATGCATGACCGCTACGGGGACTTTCCGGTGCTGGCTGCTTTCGCCGAGGTGGAGAACCGGATGGTGCTGCGCCAGCTGGTGGAGCAGACTCCGCTGGCCAAGCTCGGTTACGGGATAATCCATCGGGACTCACCGGACAGCCGTGGGATAGACGTGGCTCTTATCTATCGTAAGGAACTTTTCGAGATATTGGAAGTCAATGTACATGAAGTTCTGACCGGCAGGGAAAGGCCTACCAGGGATATTCTGTATGTTGCGGGCGTGCTGGCCGGGACTTGGGACACCATCCATATATTTGTCAATCATTGGCCCTCGAAGTTCGGTGGAGACGAGTATTCCCGGCCTTTCCGGCAGGCGGCCTCGGATACTCTGTGCCGTGCCGTGCTTGGGCTGAAGGACAGTCTTTCCGGGGAGTTACCGGCCGTGGTTATTACAGGAGACTTCAATGATATTCCGGAAGCTCCGCCTGTGCTGTCCCTGACTTCTGGTACCGGCCTTGTCAATTTGGCGATGAGCCTGCACAGGAGAGGGGAGGGGACTCTGAAATACAACGGGAAATGGGAGCTGATCGATCATTTCTTAGTAAGCCCCGCTGTCGGGGAGGCCGTGATGGAGATATATTCTCATTCTATGCTGCTTGAGGAAGATGACAAGTTCTTAGGTGTCAAGCCTCTCCGCTCTTATTACGGTCCTATGTGGCACGGCGGTGCCAGTGACCATCTGCCCATAGTGCTCCTGCTTCCCTCGGCCTTTTCTCCGAGATAATTGCTGTCCGGATAGAGTTTTGAGGAATTTACGTTATCTTTGGACAATTTAAGAATCATAATTCATGAAACAGTATCTGGAGCTTTTGCAGCATATCATGGATAACGGACATGTCAAGTCCGACCGGACGGGTACCGGCACAAAGTCCGTTTTCGGCTATCAGATGAGATTTGACCTCTCGGAGGGATTTCCCCTTCTGACGACGAAGAAAGTCCATCTGCGCTCGATTATATACGAATTGCTGTGGTTTATCAAAGGTGATACCAATATCAGGTACCTGCATGACCATAAGGTGACCATCTGGGACGAATGGGCCGATGCGGACGGTAACCTGGGCCCGGTCTACGGTCATCAGTGGCGTTCCTGGCCCGCTCCCGACGGACGTACCATCGACCAGCTCTCTCAGGTACTGGATTCTCTCAAACGCAATCCTGACTCCCGCCGTCACATCGTGTCGGCCTGGAATCCCGCAGAGGTGGACCGGATGGCCCTGCCGCCATGCCACACCCTCTTCCAGTTCTACGTGACGGACGGTCGGCTCTCCTGCCAGCTCTACCAGCGCAGCGCTGATGTCTTTCTGGGAGTGCCGTTCAACATCGCCTCGTATGCCTTGCTGACCATGATGGTGGCCCAGGAGTGCGGCTATACTCCCGGAGACTTCGTGCATACATTCGGGGACGTACATATCTACCTCAACCATTTTGACCAGGTACGCGAGCAGCTTTCCCGCACTCCGAGACCGCTGCCCAGGATGATTCTCAATCCGGAGGTACATTCGGTCTTCGACTTTGATTATCCTGACTTCACCCTGGAGGGCTACGACCCCTGGCCGGCGATAAAGGCTCCGGTCGCTGTCTAATCCGCAGTTGTGAAATTACAACTGTTTCAAAAAAGTGTATGAGATAGAAGTATAAAAAGTCTACAGATTTTTTAGATTTGTCAACAAAAGAAAAGCAAAAACTAAAAAAGAAGTAGACTTTATGAATTTCAGATTTGTTTTAATTATCGTAAAACTACATAGCAACCGTCTACAATTTTAGTGGACACGAATGTTCTTTTGTAAAAAATTTATTCACTCTTTAGATCTTTCGTTTATTATACGAAGCCCTTGTTCATATAACTCAGGGGAGAACTTGATATCAAAGCCTTGCACAGAATACAAACTAGGTTCAAAAAGATGAAATTCGACTGTTTGCGAAAGATCACGAATTTTTTCATAGCAATTATAAGTTCTCTTATAATGAGCCGCAACTAAATAAGGAGGGATAT
>DVHR01000034.1 GCA_018711925.1 Candidatus Coprenecus pullicola | reverse complement strand
AAGCTCTATGACGGTCTCGGTGTCAACATTGATGATAGGATCTGGCACAACTTTCTGCTCTTCATTATCACAGCCAGCCAGAAGAAGGGCTGTGATTGCCATTGCGGCCGTAATTCTTAATTTTTTCATATTGTTGTATTTATGGTAAATGTAAGCATATGAGTAAAACTTCAAGAAGATATCTTGAGCCAAAGGTACAAAGAATTATTGAGATTATGAAATAAAATATCTAATATCCAAACTGGGAATTTTGCGGTTCTTCAAATTTGTAAAATGCTCTGCAGCGTTCTTCATGCTCCGGCAACACGTAAAAAAAGAAAATCCGGTATTTGTGAGATACGGACAACGGTACATTTGACGAATGCGTGTTCAGCATACAGCTCTTATATTGCAACGTGTAGGATTCAGTCGCTTTTTTTGGAGGGGAGGCGGCCGGCATGGCGAAGGGCGTCATCGATGAGCCACTGGAGCTGGCCGTTGATGGATCGGAACTCATCAGCGGCCCATTTCTCCAGCGCCTCCATCGTTGTCGCGTCTATACGGAGAACAAAACTTTTGTTTTTTGACTGCTCTTTGGCCATCTTCCTGTCTTGCTTTTGTTTAGAAACGGCTTTCAGGACTGACAACAGATGTTACTGATACAGCGAGCCGGTATTGAGCACTGGCTGGGCTGACTCGTCAGCGCAGAGGACTACGAGCAGGTTGCTTACCATGGCGGCTTTTTTCGCGTCATCCAGTTCCACGATATCCCTTTCGTCTATCTGTCTGAGTGCCATCTGGACCATTGATACAGCTCCCTCGACTATCTTCTCGCGGGCGGATATGATGGCCTCGGCCTGTTGGCGGCGCAGCATGACGGCTGCTATCTCAGGGGCATATGCCAGATAGTTGATACGGGCCTCAAGTACCGATATACCCGCCATCTCCAAACGTTCATTGAGTTTCTCGACCAGTTCGTGATTGATGGTGTCACCGCCGTTACGCAGGGTCAGTGTGTCAGCCGGCTCGGAGCCGAGGGTGTCGTAGGCGTAGTTGCCTGCCACCTGACGGAGGGCAGCGTCGCTCTGTACCCTGACAAAGGACTCGAGTGCCTTCATGCGGTTGGCGTTACTGTCTGCCATGGTGCCGGCGGCGTCTCCGTCCTCGCCTTTCTTGCCTTTTGCGGACAGACTTGCGGCTATGGTCTGGGTATCTATCTCGAAGATGGCCTTGTACACGTCTTCCACTTTCCATACGAGTATGAGGCCGACGAGGATAGGGTTGCCGTTGCGGTCATTGACCTTAATCGGATCCACATTGATGTTGCGGGCCCGTAGCGAGACCTTTTTCTTCGAATTGAAGGGATTGACCCAGAAGAAGCCGGTACGGGTGAATGTTCCGCGGTAGTTGCCGAAGAAGACCATGGCCCGTGCCTGATTGGGCTCAAGGGTCATCAGTCCGAAAGGAAGGACCACGGCTATGAGGAAAAGTATGATGGCTGCCGTGTTACCTATTATATATAGGTATCCGGCGATTTCGGTCTTGTAGCCTTCAGCGAGGCAGATGCAGGCTATGCCGGCCGCGATAAGCAGAAGGCTTACGAAGAGCATGAGGAATCCGTTGGAGACACGCCCTTGGAATGGTGTGTTCTGAGTGAGTTGGGTGTCGTTAGTGTTTTTCATTGCAGTTAGTGATATTAAAATGATATCACAAAGATATGATAATTTTTCCGAAAGTGTATCAGTCCTGCCATTTTTCCGGCACTTTCCCCGGAGGTGGAAATGGCAGGTGCGCTCACTTTAATGAAAATCCAGCAACGAGAAAAGATTAGCCGCCCTCGGCTCTAGAGGGAGGGGCCCGCCGCGAAGCGGTGGGAGGGCCTGGTCTTTTCGACTGCTGGATTTTCATAAGAACACCACACGGGGGAAAGTGTCGTTTCCCCAAAGGCTGACTTAATAAGAACTTAGAACTTTTACAATGTCCAACACATCGATCAAATGTATTATGCTGATTATTAGGCGTATATATTTTGGCGATTTGCTGGACTGCCCGCCTCTAGCCACAAAACCGCCATTTCACCCCAAGTCCAGCAGATGCTCTTTTTCAGAGTACCTGTATACTAAGCACTTCCCCAAGTATGCCCTGCTGGACCTCGTCAGAAGCCTCATGCCACGGGGGAAAGTGAACCGTTTTCGCGGAAAAGCCCGGCACTTTCCCCGGAGGTGGAAATGGCAGGTGCCGCCAGAGAGGTCTGTAGAGCCGGTGCCCCGGCATGCCGCGGGGGAAAGTGAACTGGAATCGCGGAAAAGCCCGGCACTTTCCCCGGAAGAAGGGCTTGTGTACTCATGGAAGGTGCTGGAAATATGAGGAAAAATGCTATAAAAAGGATTGTAACGAAAATTTAAAATTATGTATTTGTAAAAAGTTATATATTTGCGCCAAAAAGGTAAAAGAACGTTAAGTTAATCTTTTATAAAAATTTTTCAGGTATGTTAAAGATTTTGATGAAACTCGCAGGTGCGGTCATGATTCTTGCTGCAATCGCTTCCTGCAAGAAAGACGAAAAAGAGGATTTTGGTGTTCCCAACATTGGTGTCAACACCTCCTCTGTCAATTTCTCAGAGGCAGAGGGACAGCAGACTGTCAAAATCCTTTCCAGCCGCGACTGGACAGTTGAAATTGATTATGCAGTGGAGGTGGAAGATGACTGGCTTGTAGTCACTCCGGCTTCCGGTAGCGCATCTCATGATTCTGTGGAGGTGGTGCTTTCTGTGCTAGCCAATTCTGCTGAGGACAGATCTGCAACAGTAACATTCAATGCAGGAGCAGTGAGCGCCAATGTGACTGTATTCCAGAAAGGTGAAATCGCCAAGGAATACACTCCTATATCAGATGTAAGGGCACTCTGGACAGGTGAGTCTGAAACTGTGTCTATAACAATTGAGGGAACAATAAGCGGTACGGTTATCAGTAATGTAGACCTGAATAACTCTTCTTCCAAGAGGAATATCATCATACAGGATGAGACAGCAGGAATAATGCTTCGTCTTGAGAAGGATGAGGAGAGTTTCAAACGCGGAGATGTAATTGAACTTGATGTAAACGGTCTCTCCCTGGAGCAGTACGCTGGACTTCTGCAGATTAATAACGTTCCGAATGCGGATGTCAGGAAAGTACGTTCGGATGCCATGCCTGAGGCCAAGGTCATCTCGGCAGCTGAGCTGATGACTGGGGATTACGAGTCTCAGTATGTTGCAGTACAGGATGTTCAGGTAGTTGAGTCAGATCTCGGTAAGACTTTCAGTATGAGTGACAGTGAGGGAACTTCCATCAATATCGAATCGAGAACTGGTGAGAGATTTGTTATCCGTACATCTCAATATGCGACAGAACTTGCTAAGGTCGAGGTTCCTGAGGGCAGCGGTACACTTAAAGGTATAGCCCAGTGTTTCTATGAAACTATGCAGATAGTACTTTCTTCTACTGAAGATTATGCGGACATGCAGGGAGAGCGCTTTGAAAGTGCAGAGCCGGAAGGCGGTGTCATAGGAGACTATAATACTTGGAGCAAGGTTGGCCCTCTGGCATCTTTCTCCGATGATTTCTCATCAGTGGCTTCTGCTAACCAGCAATACATTAATGACAACTGGCTGTTCTATAGTAATGCCGGTACTAATGTCAATGATGGATTCAAGACAGGAACGTATGACAGTGACAAATATATTCAGATAGCGCCTTACAACGCATCTGTTGACGAAGTTGTGGCATTCGCTCTGCCTCCTAAGGCCAATATGACCGAGGCTAATCCCAAGACCTTCTCATTCCGTAAGGCTCTTTATCATCTGGATGACGGCGGTGACGATTCCAAGATGGAGGTTGTGGTATCTACAAACTTTACAGGTGATTTTACATCAGCTACATGGACAGTTGTAAAGGATGTCTCCTTCCCTGAGGGTGCTGAGCGTAATCAGTGGATAGAAGAGACAATAGATCTTTCGGACTATGCATCTGAAAGTGCTCTCTGCATAGCCCTCCGTTATACGGGAAAGGCCAATACCTACCGTATAGACGATGTGGCTTTCGGCAGCGGCGAAAACGTGGATCCCGATCCTCAGCCCGGTGAGTTGGTGAATATCGCCGATGTCAGAGCATTATATCAAGGCTCTAACGTTACGGTTTCAGAGGACTGGTATATCCGTGCAACGGTTATCAGCAATGTAGACTTGAATAACGGTTCTTCGAAGAAGAATATTGTCATGCAGGATGAGACCGCCGGTATTATGGTGCGTCTCACTCAGGACGAGGAGGCATTTAAGTTAGGAGATGTTGTCGAGGTCAATATCCAGGGACAGTCACTTGAGAACTTCAACGGCCTCATTCAACTTAATAATGTACCCAATGCCAACATTTCCAAAGTGTCGGATGGAACAGTGCCTGAGCCTAAGAACATTACAGCCGCACAACTGATCAGCGGAGACTATGAGTCTCAGTATGTGGCAGTCTCTGACGTTCAGGTCGTAGCGGAGGATCTTGGCAAGACGTTTGTGATGAACAATAGCAATACCTCTATCACCTTTGAGTCCAGAACCGGTGAGACATTCGATCTGTTTACGTCACGCTGGGCTGAGTCACTTAAGAGTGTACAGGTGCCTGAGGGAAGCGGAATCCTCAAGGGAGTCGCAGGTATCAATAATGACACTTATCAGATCAGTCTGACTTCCACAGATGACTATGCCGGTCTTACCGGTGAGCGTTTTGGCGAGGCTGCGTACACGTTCAGTATCAACCCTACTTCTCAGAGGGTATCGTCTGAGGAAGGGTCTTTCGATATTACAGTTACATCCAATGTCGCCTGGACAGTGTCTTCCGACAACAGTGCTTTCACGGTCAACCCCACGAGCGGAAACGGTAACGGCACAGTGACGGTACAGTACACCGCCAATACCGGGGCTTCCGAGCGTACAGCCACCATAACTGTAAGTACGACAGATGAGAATATCGCCAATAAGACACTTACATGCTCTGTGACTCAGAGCGCACAGGGTGCGTCCACAGATGAGCCGGTAGTGGTGACTATCGCGGAGTTCTTGGCAGCATCGGAGAGCAGCGATGTGTGGTATCAGCTCACAGGTAAAATTACGAGTATCGACAATGAATATTATGGCAACATTACGATAGAGGATAATACCGGCTCGGTTTATGTGTATGGTCTGACAAAGACTAAGGTAGATAAGAATGATAACTCCTTCTCTTCCATAGGCCTGAGTGAAGGCGACATCGTCACTCTCGCAGGTACGAGGACATCGTATAACGATCAGCCTCAGGTGGGCGGTCCTGCATACTACATCTCTCATGAGGAAGGAGAACTCCCTGATGATCCCGCTCTTATAGAAGGAACCGCAGGCGACGGTGTCTACGAAGGCAACATTGACTTGTCCCAGCCTTCGGCGGTCAGCACTGATGATAAGTGCGTGGCAAGCACATTTGTCATTGATGGTGAGGAATATATAGGAATGAAGTTGGGAACGAGCAAAGCAGCAGGGTCATACTCTTTTAATCTCGGAATGACCGGCTCGGCGACACTCACTATGTATGCAGTGGCTTGGAACAATAATAAGACTCATGCGAAGGTGAAGATTTCCGGAGGCGGTACTATTAACGGTTTTTCAGAGGTGGAACTTGACTGTCAGACTAATGCAGGTTTTTCCAATAACGAACCGTTTACGATTGAGTTCGGCTCCAATGACTTCTACACCATGAACATTGAAGGGGCCACTTCAAGCACCGTAATCACAGTTACTACAGAGGGAATGTCCAAAACAAGAGTCGGTTTTCTGGGAGTCAATGTAAAGTAACCGTGTAGGGAATGTTTCATAAGCATAAAGTATTGAGGATTGTGATACTGCTGGCAGTGATGCTGCCGGCAGTATTACTGTCTTCATGTACCGAGGATGAGGGGCGTGAGGTCATGGGGGAGAAGGCGGTGAGGCTGTCCCGCGATACTGTCGCGTATGACCATACGGGTCAGTTTGTGACGATAGAGTCCTCGGTGGACTGGAGCATATCGCTCAGTTATGATGGAACGCAGGACGGCTGGGCCAAGGTGTCGCCTGAGTCCGGAAGCGGCAGCGTCAACAATGTAATGCTGACTTATTCTGCCAATGAGGATCGTCAGGACAGGGAGGTGTCGCTGAATGTGGCATTTTCCGACGGCGAGCTGATAGCCGTCACCCTCGTGCAGAAAGGAGACCCCGATGCCTCCGGCGGAGACGGTCCTGGCCTTGATCCGGACCCGGGCCCGGATATTGAGGGCCTTGTCACCGCTACGGTGGAGGAGTTTCTGGCGGCGGAGCCGGATGATACGGTCTGGTATAAGCTGACCGGATACATAACGGATATAGAGGACGGCACATACGGCAATCTGACCATAGAGGACGGGACAGGTCAGGTGTACATCTACGGTCTGACAGCCGAAGGCCCTCTGGAAGGCAATGATCAGTCGTTTTCGTCCTTGGGACTCAAGGAGGGGGATGTCCTGACCCTTGCGACAGTCAGAGGGGAGTATCAGGGTGAGCCTCAGGGCGGCGGAAAGGAGACGCCGGCCTATTACATCTCGCACGAGCAGGGTGAGGACCCGGATCCCGATGACCCGTGGCCGGGCCTGAAGTCCGACCCGTATCAGTCCGGCTGGATGGAGCTTCCTGCAGTGGAAGATGAGGAGGGCAGGGCATTCATATACCATACAGCGGAGGTGGACGGACAGCAGAAACGCAATTACTCCATGCTGTATGATGCGGCCGGGAGGATTGCCTTATGGGTGGCATACCCGCTGTGCGGCGACTATATAGGCAGCGGGCGAACGGACGCATGGGGATATGACCCCAAGATACCGGACGAGTATGAGCCGCTGCTCAATCACGGCTGGCCCGAGAGAGGCTTCGACCGGGGGCATCAGATACCCTCCGGCTCCCGCAACGCCAACACGGCCATGAACCGTCAGACATTCTATTATACCAACATGACTGCTCAGGTATCCGGTTTCAACCAGAAAATCTGGGCCAATCTGGAGAACAGGGTGCGCGGCTTTGCCAGTGTCTGTGACACGCTCTATGTGGTGACAGGTCCGATATTTGATTCGGGAGAGCCTGAGCGCTGGACAGAGGACAATGCCGGCAATCCGGTGGCAGTCCCCGATGGTTATTTCAAGGCCGTATTGAGTTACAGCGTCTCCAGTTCTGCATATTACTCCGTGGCGTTTGTCTATGACAACACAGAGTACAGCCGCAGCAACCCGACGGCTTCGGACATGTGCTCCGTCTCCGAGGTGGAGGAGATGACCGGATTTACTTTTTTCAACAACCTGCCCCGGAGCATTGCGTCTTCTGTGAAAGCGCAGTGCGAGCCGGACAGATGGGGATTATAACCATTAGACCTATATGAAGAGGAAATTGATTCTGACCGCAGTGTTGCTTTTGGCAGTGTTCTCCCTCAGGGCTGAGGACAAGAGCTATATAGTGACATTCTACAATGTCGAGAACTTTTTCGACATCTACGACGACCCCGCGACCAGGGACGAGGAGTTCACTCCTGACGGTCCCAAGGAGTGGACTCAGGCCAAGTATGACAAGAAACTGGCCAATATATCGCAGGTCCTGTACGGGATAGCTGCGGCCAATAAGAACTATCCGGCGGTTATCGGACTGTCGGAGGTGGAGAACCGCAGGGTGCTTGAGGACCTGGTGTCTTCGGAGAAGCTGCGCCCGGCGCGTTACCAGATTGTACAATATGACTCGCCGGAACCCAGGGGCATTGATGTGGCGCTGCTTTTCCGCCCCGATGTGTTCACTCTTGAGTGGAGCGATGTCTTTCAGCCGGTGATACCGGAGATTCCGGATTTCAAGACCCGTGACATACTTGCCGTGTGCGGCACTATAGAGGGCGAGAGGTTCTGTTTCTTTGTCAATCACTGGTCGTCGCGCAGGGGCGGCTCGGCGGCCTCGGAGTTTTTGAGGGTGGGCTGTGCGGAGACAGTACGCCGCTATGCAGACTCGCTTCAGACCGTGTACCCGGATATCAAGATAGTGATAATGGGCGATATGAACGACGACCCGTACAACAAGAGCCTTTCCGAGACGCTCGGTGCGAAGGAGGAGATCTCCGAGGTGGAGCCAGGGGGGTATTTCAATCCCATGTGGGCCATGCACAAGGCCGGCTACGGCACTCTCGGCTATCAGGACGCCTGGAATCTCTTTGACAATATAGTTGTCAATTATAATCTGCTGGAGGAGGGCAGCGGCTCTCTTCACATCCGGCCATCGGAGCGGAACGGCCTGTACGGCAGGGTATTCAAGCGCAGCTACATGATTCAGCAGAAAGGGCGTTACAAGAACTATCCCCTGCGCTCGTTCAGCGGTAACTCTTTCCTCGGAGGATACAGCGACCATCTTCCGGTATATATAGTAATAGGTAAATAGAAGAATACAGACAATTTATGAAAATCAAGACAGCAATTGTTTCGTTTATGCTGATGCTGGCGGCCCTTCCTGCTCTGGCGCAGACCGGAGGCGTGAGGGGAACGGTCATGGACCGGGATCTGTCCCGTCCGGTGAAGGACGCCAAGGTGACATTGTTCTATACGGAGAAGGAGATGTCCGTATATACCGGAGCCAACGGAGTGTTTGAGTTTGAAGGCATTGAGGACGGAGTGTACAATATGGAGATATCTGCCGCCGGATATATAAAGACCCAGCTCAGTGTGCGGGTCAGCGGTGGGGAGGTCTTCGATCTCATGAACGTGTCCATCACGCCGGACGTGCCTATGACGGACTTCATGAGCGATGACATGTTCGCGGACTTTGAGGTGGAGGACGAGTCCGGCTCGGGATACGAGGACGTGCCGTCGGTGCTTTCAGCCTCAAGGGATGTGTTTGACAACATCGCCTCATTCAGCTTCAGCCAGATGCGCTTCCTCAACCGCGGCTATGAGAGCGGTATGTCCGATATCTACATCAACGGTATAAAGTTCAACGACGCGTTGAGCGGCTATACTCCATACTCCCTGTTCAGCGGCCTGAACGAGGCCACGAGGGAGAAGGAGGCGGTCGGCGGCATGGCCCTGTCCGACTACGGTGTGGGCGGTATCAACGGACTGACCAATGTCAATGCCTATGCCTCCTCGGTGGCGAAGGGTTACCGCTTCAGTGTGCTGACCAACAGTTCCACCTACCGTCTGCGTCTGATGGCCACGTACTCCACCGGCCTGATGGACAATGGCTGGGCGTTCGCGGCCTCGGTGTCTACGCGTCTGGGCGGCAACGACTATATCACAGGCGTGTACTACAATGCCTTTGCATATTTCCTGGCGGCTGAGAAGAGGCTGAACGACCAGCACCGCTTCTCGCTGACTCTTTTCGGCTCGCCCGTACAGCGCGGAGCGCAGAACGCCTCTACCCAGGAGGTGTACGACCTGATGGGCAGCAACTACTACAACTCCAACTGGGGCTACCAGAACGGCAAGGTGCGCAATGCCCGTGTGAGGAACAACCATGAGCCGGTGCTCCTGTTCAACTACGAGTACACTCCGTTCGATGACCTGAAAGTGACGGCCGGCGTGTCATGGCGTTTCGGCCGCAACGGCTACTCGGCTCTCGACTGGTACGATGCTCCCGACCCTCGTCCGGACTACTACCGCTATCTGCCGAGCTATTTTGACGATGACCCCAACAAATACGCATGGGCCGTGGACGGCTGGAGATACAACAGCAACGTGCAGCACATCAACTGGGACCGTCTTTATGATGTGAACCGCAACAGCACATTTGACGAGAATCTGGATTATAACCCCGCCATAGACGTGACCAATGCCTCACGCTCCAAGTACATCCTGGAGGAGAGACGCACGGACCAGAACGACATCAACGTCACCGGTCAGGTGACCAAGAGTTTCGGCTCCATACTGAAAGGCTCGCTCGGATACAACTTCCGCTGGAACCGTACCGAGTACTACAAGATAGTCAAGGACCTGCTCGGCGGTGACTACTGGCTCAACATCGACCAGTTCGCCGAGAGGGACTTCGGCTCGGATCAGGATGCTTACCAGAATGACCTGGACAATCCCAACCGTCTGGTAAAGGAGGGAGACAAGTACGGTTATGACTATTATGCCCATATCCGCAACCACAGGCTGTGGACGGCCTGGGACCTGAATGTGGGCGGCTTCGAGGCCACTCTCGGCGCAGAGCTGGGGTACAATACTTTCTGGAGAGAGGGTCTGGTACGCAAGGGCCTTTTCCCCGACAACTCTCTCGGCAATTCCGAAAAGTTGAATTTCCTGACATACAAGGCTAAACTGGGCCTTTACTACAAGTTCTCACCTCAGAACATGATATACGCCAATGTAGGCTACATGACGCAGGCTCCCTATTTTGAGGAGGCGTTCCTGTCGCCGAGAACGCGTAACAGTGTGGTGGACGGCCTTACGACCGAGAAGATATTCAGCGCGGATATCAACTATATGCTGAAAACCTCGTGGATATCCCTCCGCGTATCGGCGTTCTACACCACCATCAACGACCAGACGGACCTTATCAGCTTCTATGATGATATCCAGAGAGCTTTCACCAACTTCTCCATGACCGGTATTGACCAGCGCAATTACGGTATCGAGGCCGGAATCAAGGTGCCTATCTGGGGCGGTCTGGCATTCGAGGGCGCTGTAAGCTGGGGCAACTACGAGTACACCTCCAACCCCAATTTTACCCAGACTGTGGACAACAGCGCGAGGACAGTGCTGGAGAACCAGACTGTGTACTGGGAGGGCTTCAAGGTGGCGCGTACCCCTCATCTGGCCTCATCCATCGGCCTTACATGGGCCGGCCCGGGCTATCTGTTCGCCGGTATCGAGCTTAACTACTTCGACGGCATGTACATCTCCATGAACCCCCTGCGCCGTACAGACTATGCGCTGGAGGGTATGGACGCAAGCACTGAGGAGGGCATGGCCCTTATCAATGACATGCGGGCCCAGGAGCAGTTCCCTCACGCCTTCCTGCTCAATGCCAACATCGGCAAGTCATGGTACATCGGCGGCAAGTATCTGCTTGGAGTCAGCGCCAATATCAACAATATCCTCAACAACCGCAATATCAAGACCGGCGGTTACGAGCAGATGCGTCTTTCCCGCGTAGAGGACGCTCAAGGTGAGTTCATGTACTATCAGCCGTTTGATACGAGGTATTTCTATCTGCACGGCATCAACTATATGATCAATGTATATTTCAGATTCTAAAACGACAAATCGATGATGAGAGATATTATAAAATATTCAGCATTCCTGCTGCTGGCCTGCCTGGCCCTTTCCGGCTGCCAGAAGTTCACCGAGCCTGAGCCTTATCAGTTTGCTGATATGGAACCGACCATGACGCTGGCGGACTTTAAGGCTCTGTACACCGGCTCTCCGACAGAGATAACCGATGCTTCCATAGTCCTTGAGGGCAAGATTATCAGTTCTGACCGCAGCGGCAATGTCTACAGGACTCTTTATATCGAGGACAGTACGGCAGGACTCGAGGTTAAGATAGGCAAGACCGGCCTGTACAATGACTACAAACTG
The DNA here is from genome assembly GCA_018711925.1 of Candidatus Coprenecus pullicola. Classification (GTDB taxonomy): domain Bacteria; phylum Bacteroidota; class Bacteroidia; order Bacteroidales; family UBA932; genus Coprenecus; species Coprenecus pullicola. The sequence continues at coordinate 21,666 of DVHR01000034.1, read as the reverse complement.
GGACAGACACTGTATGTCAAGCCGCAGGGCCTTTATCTCGGAACTTACGGCGGCAGCGTGCAGTTGGGAGCCAGATCATACGAGGACAGGTACGAGACTTCGTGGATAGACGTTCAGGGGCTTATAGACAAGACGATATTCAGAGGTGAGTTCGGAGACCCCCTGCCTCCCACCGACATAGACACGCTTACCGATGATATGGTGTGCCGTTACGTACGTCTGAGCAATGTGTCCTATCAGGGCAGTCCTGACGGGCTCAGTACGTGGGCTGTGAGCAATGACCCGTACACCGGGCGCGAGGCCGCTTACGGAGAGCAGAACTTCGGACTGGATGATGCCACTGTCGTGGTCCGTACCAGCGGTTATGCCTCTTTCGCGGATACGGAAGTGGCGGAGAGCGGCATTACCGGTCTGGGTGTCAGGTGTAACCTTACCGGCATACTTACTAAGTTCAATAGTACTTACCAGCTCGTTCTTCTGGACCTGGACGGGGTGGAGGTACTGGAATAAAAGCAGGTAGTGACGATGAAAAAGGTATTGGCAGTGACGGCTCTGGCAGTGGTGTGCGCCGCTGTCCAGAGTTGTGCTGACCGTCAGGTACGGGAAGCCGGAGCTATGGCGGAAAGCTTTGTGAAAGCGTATTTTGCGGCCGAGTATGACAAGGCTGCGGCGATGTGCGGGGATGAGCTTCGTGCCAAGGTGGAGGAATCCGCCAGGCAGATAGAGACCCTGCCCGACTCGCTAAAATCGGCGTTTCTGGAGCTGGCTGCGGAGCTGGAGCCTCAGGCCGGCGTGGTGTACGAGCTGAGCAGGGATTCGGTGATGGTCGATTTCGACATCCTGGTGCCGGATGAGATGGAGCCTATGCGCAACAGTGTGCTGGTAGTCCGTAATTCTGAGACCGGAACCTGGAGCGTGGAGGAGATAAGGTAGTATGAAAGGGGGATTGTTCGACAACCACAGCCATTCGTATTTCTCCGCTGATTCCCGCATGGATATCGCGGATGCGGTCAGGACGGCGCATGAGAGAGGGCTGGCCGGTCTGTGCCTTACTGACCATCTGGACTTCGATCCGCCGGCGGGGGTGGCTGACTTTACTTTTGACGTGCCGTCACAACAGGCGGCCATTGACAGGGACGTGGAGTTCCTGGGTCTTGGCAGAAAAGGAGGAGAGTACGGTGATTTCCAGTTGCTCAAGGGAGTGGAGATAGGTCTGCAGGACAAGAGTATGCCGACTATACGGAGAATCCTAGCCGACAACAGGTTTGACTGCGTGATAGCCTCCCTGCATCTGATAGACGGCCACGACCCGTATTTCGGGGACTACTACAAGCCTTATGACTGGCGGTATGCGTACGGGCACTATCTGGAGGAGTTCGACCGGCTTATAAGGGTCATGCCGGACTTTGACATACTCGGGCATTACGACTATATCGTCCGTTATCCGGACTATAAGGAAGTGACGATATACTATTCGGATTTTGCGGATGTGCTGGACTCAATCCTGACATTCCTGGCGCAGAACGGGAAGGCCTTGGAGATAAACACCAAGACCTATCAGCTGTACCGTGGAAGACATCCGGAGCTGGATATCAATATCCTGAAGCGTTTCCGGGAACTCGGGGGCGAGGCCGTGTCCTTCGGCTCGGATGCCCATGAGATTACGCGTATAGCCGACCGCTTTGACTGGTGCCGTCAGACCGCTCTGGCCGCCGGCCTTAAGTATGAAGTTTACTATAAGGACCGTCGGCCCGGTTACATACAGCTTTAACTCTTTGGCGTAAGTTACTGTTCCCTTTCTGCCTTGCGGGCTTTTTTCTCGGCCTTCTCCATGGCTTTAAGGGCTTTCAGCTCCTCCTTGCTGAGCTTGCCGATGTCCCGGCGGTATATCATGTACTGGTATTCCGTCAGGATTTTTCTGTACGAGCTGTCTATCTGGTTCACCCATCTGTCCTGGACTTGCTTGTAGGCAGTGTACTCCTGTGTCCCTGAGGTCCTTAGGGCCTCTATCTCATCATGCATGGCCCTCATGTCGTGCTGCAGTATGGAGTCGATGAAGAATGTCTGGTGCGGCTCCAGTTTCAGCAGCCTTTCGAGGCGGTTGGCCTCCTCTGTCGCCATGTCTTCCGGGGTTTTCTCTTCTTCCTCGTTCTGAGCGTGGAGCACTGTCGTAGATGTCAATACGGCCAGTGTAAGCATCAGCTTGATGATAATGTCTCGGGTCATCTTTTTGTATATGAATTTAAAAAGTGTTACTTTTGAATTTATTTTGCAAATTTATACAAAATCAGAATAAACGACATGAATAAATTCCTGAAATCAGCACTATGCGCCGCTTTCGCCATGATGTCCGTGCAGAGCGGTCTCGCATGTACTAATGTATTGGTAACCAAAGGAGCGTCAAAGGACGGCTCTGTGCTCGTCACTTATGCGGCTGACTCGCACCAGCTCTACGGAGAGCTGTATTTTACTCCTGCGGGATTCTTCAAACCGGGTGTCATGCTCAATGTGACCGAGTGGGACACAGGCCGTTTCCTCGGGCAGATACCCCAGATAGGCCGGACTTATCAGACTGTGGGCAACATGAATGAGCACCAGCTCATCATCACCGAGACCACATACGGAGGCCGTCCCGAGCTTTATGACCCTGACGGTATCATGGATTACGGCTCGCTCATCTATATCACTCTTCAGAGGGCCAGGACAGCCCGCGAGGCCATACAGATTATCGCGGATCTGGCTAACGAGTACGGTTACGCCTCCAGCGGAGAGTCTTTCTCGATTGCCGACAAGAACGAGGTGTGGATTATGGAGCTTATCGGAAAGGGCAGCAAGCTGGACAGGAAGGGCCGCAATGTCCGCAAGGGCATCGTCTGGGTGGCTGCGCGTGTTCCTGACGGATACATCTGTGCCCATGCCAACCAGGCCCGTATCACCAATATAGATTTCAATGACCCCGAGAACTGGCTGTATTCGGAGGACGTGGTGGATTTCGCCCGCGAGATGGGTTACTTCGAGGGTGCTGACGAGGAATTCAGTTTCTGCGACGCATACGCTCCGCTCACTTTCAGCGGCATGAGAGGCTGCGAGTCCAGAGTATGGGCTGCGTACAACATTCTGTGTGACGGTATGATAGACGGCCGTCCCGCTGAGGAGTATCTCGATTTTGCGATGGGTTACAATGCTGACAACCGTCTGCCTCTCTTTGTGAAGCCGGCTGAGAAGATCAGCTTTAAGGAGGTGGCCGACGTGATGCGTGACCACTATGAGGGCAGTCCCATGGACATGAGGGTTGACGCCGGTGCCGGCGGACATCACACTCCCTACCGATGGAGGCCGATGGAGTTTGAGTATGACGGCAAGACCTATCTCAACGAGCGTGCCATCGCTACCCAGCAGACCGGATTCTGGATTGTATGTCAGAGCCGCAGCTGGCTGCCTGACGAGATCGGAGGTGTTATATGGTTCGGCGCTGACGATGCCGCCACTTCCTGCCTGACACCTGTTTACACCAGTGTCAACGAGATACCGCAGTGTATCAAGGTCGGCAACGGAAGCCTTATAGAGTATTCACCGACATCCCTGTTCTGGGTCACCAACCGTATAGCCAATTTCGCCTATATGCTCTATGACCGTATTGAACCGGAGGTACGCGAGGTCATTGATGCCCGCGAGAATGCTGCCGTAGAGGAGCAGCCGGAGATAGACGCCGCTGCTCTGGAGATTCTGGGCGAGACTCCCACCGAGGAGAGCATCGCGGCTACCCGCGACTTCCTGACCACTTACAGCATCGCTCAGGCCCAGAGTCTGTTCGATACTTGGAAAGAACTGGATATCTACCTGCTCGTCAAGTATATGGACGGCAACATAAAGAAGGAGAACGGACACGGGACATTCCTCAACAACGGATATTCCGACCGTATTCCCGCCTCTCCCGACCAGCCCGGCTACAGCGATAAATGGAAAGAAGTGGTGGCCAAGGACGCTGGCGAGGTCCTGGAAGTAAAGTAATGAAGAACCAAGCTCCGGATGTTTGACTTTATCAACATATCGGTCATAGATATTATCGACATCATTCTGGTAGGTCTTCTGATCTACCAGATGATGCGGATAATACGCGGCACATCGGTGTTCAATATAGTCACCGGCATACTGCTGTTCTACCTGGTATGGGTGGTGGTGAAGGCCTTGAACATGAAGCTGCTCTCCTCGATTCTGGGCCAGATTCTCGGAGTTGGAGTGATTGCGCTGATCGTCATTTTCCAGCCGGAGATACGCCGTTTGCTGCTGCACATCGGGAGCAGGTACCTCTCGTCGTCCCGCAATAACCTGTTTACCCGTCTGTTGCTGGGACGCAACGACAAGGAGATTCAGGCCACCTCCCTGGACGAGATCACTCAGGCCTGCCGCAGGATGGCGGATACCCGCACCGGGGCGCTAATAGTCCTGCAGCACAACTCATCCCTGGAGTTCGTAACAGAGACCGGGGACCGTATAGACGCTGCGGTCAACAGGCGTCTGATTGAGAATATTTTCTATAAGAACACTCCTCTGCATGACGGGGCAATGGTCATAGACGCAGACCGTATAATAGCGGCCCGCTGCACTCTGCCTATAGTGGACAACCCTGACATACCGCCGCAGTACGGCATGAGACACAGGGCTGCCGTCAGTATTACGAAGGATACCGACGCGGATGCAATAGTGGTGTCTGAGGAGACCGGTAATATATCTTTTGTAAGCGGTGGTGAGATGAAGACCATCACCAGCATGAGCGAGTTGAAGCTCTCAATAGAGAATTCCTACCGTAAGGAGAATGTATGACGAATGAGGTTAAGATAGAGGCCAAGCTGGGTTTTGACAAGCTCCGCGGGAGTGTTGCCGCCCGTTGTTCTACAGGGTATGGCCGGGGAAGAGCGGAAGGCGAGATGGTATCCATTGAGCCGGCGGAGATAGAGCGTCGTCTGGGCCTTGCCGACGAGATGCGGGTGATCTTGATGTTCGAGCCGGGGTTTCCCAATTCCGGCTTCGGGGACTGCATCCCTTTTCTGGTGCCGCTGCGCAGTCCGTTTTCCCATATCGACTTGCCGTCACTGATAGTGCTGCGTGGCTCTCTGGATGCCCTGCGCAGGATTCTGGCTTTTTTCAGCGGCTGCAAGGACGGGCAGTATCCGCTGCTGAGGGATATGGCTTCGGCAGTGCTGTCTTTCCCGGAGGTTCTGCGGAGGATAGACGAGATTCTGGACAAATACGGTGATGTGCGTGACAACGCCTCCGAGGAGTTGTACACCATCCGCCGGGCCATCAGGGACAAGGAAGGGGCTGTGTCCCGGCGTATCCAGGCTATTCTGCGTAAGGCTCAGGAGGAGGGTGTCGCTGATGCCGATGCCTCCGTGTCGGTGCGCGAGGGCAAGGTACTTATACCGGTGTCGTCAAGTAATAAAAGAAAACTGCCCGGTATAGTCTACGATGAGTCGGCTTCCGGCAGGACTTCGTTTATCGAGCCGATGGAGGTGGTCGAGCTCAACAACCAGCTGCGCGAGCTTCACTTCGAGGAGCAGAGGGAGATACTTAGGATACTGACCGTGTTTACGGATTTCCTAAGGCCCTATATTGACGATATCATAGAATCGCAGAAGTTCATGGGTGAGCTGGATTTCATCATGGCGAAGGCCTCGGTGGCTTCCCGCTTCAAGGGTGGCAAGCCGGTGCTTTCCGATAGGGGTGAACTGATCCTGCGCCAGGCCCGCCATCCTTTGCTGGAGGAGGCCCTGACCAAGGAGGGCAAGAAGATAGTGCCGCTGGATATCGTGCTGACTCCGGCAAAGCGCATCCTGCTGATATCCGGGCCCAATGCGGGCGGTAAATCAGTGTGCCTTAAGACTGTAGGCCTGCTGCAGTACATGTTTCAGTGGGGTCTGCCCGTGCCGGCCTCAGAAAGTTCGGAGCTGACTGTCTTCCATGATATGTTCGTGGATATCGGAGACGACCAGTCACTGGAGAACGACCTGAGTACCTACAGTTCGCATCTGCTGAACATGAAGGAGGCCGTTACCCTGGCCGATGACCGCTCTCTGGTGCTCATAGACGAGTTCGGCTCAGGTACCGAGCCTGCCGCAGGAGGCGCAATAGCCGAAGAGATACTCAGTGAGTTTGAGAAAAAAGGCTGCTACGGGGTCATCACCACCCATTATACCAACCTGAAATTCTATGCCAGCAACAGCAGCCGCATCGTCAACGGAGCCATGCTCTTCGACGTGCAGAAGATCCAGCCGCTGTTTCGTCTGGAGATAGGACTGCCGGGTAATTCATTTGCCTTTGAGCTGGCCCGCAAGATAGGTCTTCCAGAGTCCATAGTACATGGAGCGGAGGAGAGGGCCGGTAAGGATTACGTGGCTGTAGAGCGCAACTTGCGCAAGATAGCCCGTAACAAGCGTGAACTGGAGGAGCGGCTTGTGCGTGTCAAGGCAGCCGACCGTACTTTGGACTCCATGACGGAGAAGTACGAGAAAGAGTTGTCCGAGATAAAGGCCCTGCGCAAGAGCGTGCTCGAAGAGGCCAAGGCCCAGGCAGCGGAGATAGTGGCTCAGGCCAACAGACAGATAGAGCGGACCATACGGGAGATACGCGAATCGCAGGCGGAGAAGGAGCGGACTCAGCAGGTGCGTTCCGAGTTGCGGGACTTTGCCGCGTCTGTAGCCGATGACTCTGCTGCACGCAGCGGGATGGAGGCCCGTATTGAGCGGAAGATGGCCCAGATAGTGGAGCGCAAGAGACGGCAGGAGGAACGCCGTGCCCGCCGCGCTGCCTCGGATGCCGGAAATGCTCAGCGTGGAGAGTCCAGAGACGCTTCCAGGCCGGGGGCTGCATCTGGTGGTGCCGGACTTCAAGGTGTACCCTCCGTATCCAGCGGTGTCCCGCACCAGGCTCTCCCGGAGATTGTCCGCCCCGGCGTGTACGTGAGGCTGGAAAGCGGCATGGCCGGTGAGGTGGTGCAGGTTTCGGGCAGGAAGGCCACCGTGGCTGTCGGCGAGATACTTACCCGCGTGGATGTTGCCAAACTTACGCTCTTGTCAGCCAATCAGTACCGATCTTCGGTGAAGTCCCCTGCTTCGATCAAGTCCGGTGTGCGGCTCTCATCTTCCATCTCGGAGCGTAAGCTCAATTTCAAGCCCTCGATAGATGTCCGGGGCATGCATCTGGAGGAGGCCATTCCTGCTGTAACGGCCTTTATTGACGATGCCATGATGGTCGGAGTTTCCGAGGTCTCCATACTGCATGGCAAGGGAGCTGGAGTGTTGAAGGAGGAGATCCGTAAGTTTCTGAAGATTACTCCCGGCGTAGTCTCTTTTGCCGACGAGCATGTCGAGCGCGGCGGCTCCGGCATCACTGTCGTCAAGCTTTCTTAATCCTCCCCCGGGGAAAGTGCCGGGTTTTCCTGCGAAAACGGTTCACTTTCCCTTGTGGCTCGCAGGGGCACTGGCACCACAGGCCACTCTCGCCGCACCTGCCACTTCCACCTCCGGGGAAAGTGCCGGGAATTTCGGCGAAAACGGTTCACTTTCCCCCGTGGCTTGCATGGGTACCGGCTCCACAGGCCCTTCTGGCGGCACTTGGCATTTCCACCTCCGGGGAAAGTGCCGCGAATTTCCGCGAAAACGGTTCACTTTCCCCCGTGCGGTGGTGAAAATCCGGCAACGAGAAAAGACTAGCCGCCCTCGGCTCTAGAGGGAGGGGCCCGCCGCGAAGCGGTGGGAGGGCCTGGTCTTTTCGATTGCTGGAATTTTCATAAAAGTGAGCGCATGTGTACCGGTGTGGCTGGATTTCGGTTCACCTGAGGCGTGGGTTATGCAGTTATCAGAATCTGAAGCACAGGGCGGCAGTCCACCAGTGTCCGAAGGAAGACTCCGGGTTGATATGTGTTTTATGATTGTGCCGGAGTGGAATCTGGTGGATTTTATCTACATTTGTCTTGCGGAATCAGAAATGTCAGGAGTATGGACTGGAGGAGAGGATGGAAAGAGTTGGGGGATATGGTATGGCCGAGGAAGTGTGTGGTGTGCGGTGAGTTTCTACAGACGGATGAGCGGTATGTCTGCGCGGAGTGTCTGGCGGATATGCCGCTGACTTATTTCTGGACCTGGAGGGAGAATCCGGCGGAGCGGATGCTCTGGGGACGGACTTATCTGCACGGAGTGGTCTCCCTGTTCTATTATTCGTACGACAATGAATACAAGGAGTTGCTTCATCAAGTCAAATACGGTGGTGATGTCGGGCTGGGCAGTTGGCTGGGCGGTATGCTGGGACGGTACATGCGCGACTGTTATCCGTTTCCGGAAGTCGTGATACCTGTTCCGCTGCACTGGAGACGGAAATGGAAACGTGGTTATAATCAGGCAGAAGTCATTGCACGCGGTCTGGCCGACGGACTTGGTGGCCGACCAGTGGAAACCGGACTGCTCCGGCGCGGGAAGTACGCTGTGTCACAGACCCGGATGCACGTGGGAAACAAGTGGGAAAATGTCTCGGGAGCCTTCTCGCTCAATCCGAAGGCCGACTTGGAGACTTTGCGTGGCCGGCATATACTTCTGGTGGACGATGTGCTTACTACCGGCGCCACAGCAGAGGCTTGTTGGGACGCCCTCCGCGTAATTCCTGATATAAAGATATCCTATGCCAGCGTAGCCTTCGTACAGCGTCCTGACGACTAGAATGTCAGCGGATACATAGATACGAGTGGAAGCGCCGGAGACCCTCTTCGACATTGATGCGGGGGCAGGCCAGGTTCCAGCGCATGAATCCCTCGCCTTCGGGACCGTACATGGTGCCGGCATTGATCCACAGCTTTGCTTTGCTTAGCAGTTCCTTTTCCAGATGCTCTGACGTCATTCCCAGACAACTGCAGTCCATCCATGCCAGATAGGTGCCTTCAAGTATGGTAATGGGAAAGTCAGGCAGATTCTGCTTGCAGAAGTCTGTCATGTAGTCGTAATTGCCCTTGATGTGCTCCATTAGCTGGAGCAGCCATTCCTCTCCTTCGCTGTAGGCGGCTTCCGTGGCCACGACCCCGAAAGGATTGACGTCGCACACTTCGTTTATATTGATCGCCTTGTCTATCCTGTTGCGTATGGCCTCGTCCTGACATACTATGTTTGCTATCTGTAGACCGGCTATGTTGAAGGACTTGCTGGGCGATATGCAGGATACCGTGTGTCTCTGAAATTCTTCACTGATGGATGCAAAAGGAGTATAGGTGTATCCTGGCATGGTCAGCTCGCAGTGTATCTCGTCTGATATGACTATGAGACCGTGTCTGAAGCAGATGTCCCCGAGTCTGGTAAGCTCTTCTCTGGTCCACACTCTTCCGGCCGGGTTGTGTGGGTTGCAGAGCAGCATCAGTTTCACTGCCGGATCGGCGGCTTTGCGTTCCAGGTCATCATAGTCCATCCGGTAGGTGCGGTCCGCATAGATAAGAGAGGAGCTCAGGACCTCGCATCCGTTGTTGCGTATCGATGAGTAGAAGCAGTTGTAGACGGGCCCTTGTATCAGTATCTTGTCTCCTGGAGAGGTCATGGTCTTGATGATGGCCGAGATGGCAGGGACTACACCGGTAGTGTAGACAATCCAGTCTTTATTGATCCGCCATCCATGCCGGCGGCCGAACCAGTCAGTGATGCTTTTATAATAGGAGTCGGGAACCCTGGTGTATCCGAATATCCCGTGTTCCACTCTGCGGCGCAGAGCCTCGGTGATGGCGGAAGCGGCACGGAAGTCCATGTCCGCCACCCACATGGGCAGCACGCCGTCATCCGCCGTGCTGTCCCACTTGACTGAATTGGATTCACGCCTTGAGACTATTTCGTCGAAATCGTATCTCATTGTATGTCTGTTGTTTCTATTATGCAGTCAGCCGGAGCCTTGATATTCTCGTCAAGCGTGACTGAACCTATGGATCCGGCTTTTATGTGACCCGACATGGGGTTCTTGATGTTGGTTATGCTGCCCCTGATGTCTGCTTTGAGGGTGGAGTATTCGAAAGCGCGGTCGCAGGCGGGATCAAAGGTGCAGTTTTCCAGTACCAGATCGTGGGCGTAGCAAAGTGGCTGCTCGCCGCTGATGTGGCAGTTGACCAGACGCAGGTTGCGGGAGTGCCAGCCGAGATATTCGCCGTTAAGCTCCGAGTCGTAGATAGTTACGTTCTCAACTTCCCAGAAGGCGTCTTTCGTGGAGATTCTGGCATTATGTATCTCTGCGTTTTTGACGTATTGGAAGACGTATTTGCTGTCGCTGACGAGTCCGTCCACGTAGATGTCACGGCTTAGCATGAAAGGGTAGGTGCCGCCATGCAGCCTTAGATTCCTGATGTTGATGCTCCGGCACTTCCAGAAAATCTCATCGGCATCGTTGATCTCCACGTTTTCAATATCTATGTCGTTCATCTCGCGGAACATTTTCGGGGCATCGATGATGGTGTCCTTCATCTTCAGGTGGTCGCAGTACCAGAGGGCCGAGCGTCCGCCGACGGCGAAATAGCAGTTCTCGATGGTAAAGCCGTGTACGTGCCAGAAAGGATAGTTGCCTTCAAAACGGCAGTTGGTTGCTATGATGTTGCTGCACTCTTTTATGCCGGACTCTCCTTCCAGGATGGTTACGTGGTCCAGATGCAGGTCGTGAGAGGCGAACAGAGGTCTCTCTCCTCCGAATTCCTTGTCTTTTATAAGTTGCATGGCGGTATGTGTTTTATCAATTTCCATGCCGCAAAAATACACCGTCTCATCTGTCCGACTGTATATGCTTGGCGGAGAAACTTACCCTATTTACAGTTTCTAAGGAAAGAATTTTATATTTTTGCACAATTTTATAATCTGATAAAAATATGAAAAAATCCCTGATTGCCGCCTCTGTGGCTTTTTGCTCCTTGTCTGCAGCATTCCTTATGGTAGGATGCGGCTCCTCAAAAACTGAATACGAGCCGTATGCGGTTCTTGCGCCTGTCTCATTCGCGGAGGACTCCGCCGGTTGGGAGGGAGTGGTCTCCGGTCTGCAGAGGATGCATGAGGCGCGGGTAATGCGTTTCAAGAGTACTCCCATGGAAATGGAGGCTCAATTAAAGGAGTTCAATCCCAGGTATGTGGCAGTGGTGGACGTGCCGGAGAACATAGGCCGGGACTATGTGATAGAACTTAACCGGATGAGCCGCAGGATGGATGACGATCCCTATGCGGATTTCCTCTGGGGTATAGTCACCGGCTATGATGCGGCAGCCGCGCAGAGGATGGTGGACAATTCCGTTGAGCCGATGGTGATACGCAGCGGAGTGGGAAGTATCAAGGAACTTGAGTCGGCAAAATGGTTTGACAAATATGCCTTCGTGGATGATCACGCAGTGGGGATGTGTGGAGAGAAGAAGCCGGGAGAGGACTCATTGACATATAAGGAGATTGCTTACAGGACTGACATGGCCGGGGCTAATGAGTACATCCGGGAGTTTGTGGAGAAACGTTTCGGGAAAGACGTGCCGGATGTGCTGCGGCAGTTTTTGGAGTATTATGAAGGCTATGAGCCGGATCTTGTGGTAACGGCTTCCCATGCGACGGAAGAGAATCTGGAAATGCCGGGCTCAGTAGGCAATATCCGCTGCCGCGACGGACGTCTGTACGTGGATTACCCTGGCGAGCAGCGTTTCGTCAAGGACCGCGACAGCCGTATGGTATATCTGCCTATAGGCAATTGCCTGATAGGAAATATGAACAATACCCGGGGCAGCATGGCGGCCGCGTGGATGAACAGTCAGCAGGCTACGGCTTTTGCAGGGTATGTTGTGACTACCTGGTATGGCCGTAATGGATGGGGAGGCTTGAAATACTTGATAACCAATCCTGGCCGTTATTCAGTGCCCGAGGCTTTCTATATGAACCAGCAGGACATGATGGCACAGATGGCTGCGTGGAAAGATACCCTGACCACGGCTCCGTTTGATTACGATGCAAATTATTTCGAGACTCTGCCGTCAGAGCTGGTACGGATGGCGGCTCCTGACACGCTGTCGGAGGATGAGCTGTTTTTCTGGTTCGGTTTCTGGCATGACCGTGACGTGCTGGCTTATTATGGTGACCCCAAGTGGAACGTGCGAATGCAGGAAGTACCGGGCGAGACAGATTTTACAGTCACTTCCCGGATGCAGCGGCTCTCTGCCGCGGAGGCTTCCGCCACCGGTGCCTCGCGCAAGTGTGTGATTACCGTAGAGACATCTCCTGATTTCAGTCTATGCAGGATGCAGGGCGACGGTTTCAAGGAGGAGCATGTCCTGGATTTGCCGTTCAGTTATTTCTTCCCTCATCGTCTGGACAATCCCCGTCTGCCCGAGGGTGAGACCCGCGAGATTGTCGTGGATGAGAATTTCCTGCTGCTCTACGACCCTGCCTTCGAGCCGGGTCAGACCTACACGATAGAGGTCTTCTGTGACTGATCTTTGCGTTGATGCCGGTTTTTCTTTGTCCGTTTCCACCACAGCCAGTATCCGCTTAAAGGCAGTATGCCTCCGAGCAGGGCGGCGATGAAATACAGGACTTTCGTGACGATGCCACCCCAGCTTCCGGTATGCAGGGCGTAGAACAGGCCTCTCAAGGTCCTGGCTTGCTCCGGTGTATCGTTTCCGAAGAGTGAGTAGGCGGCATCACGGTACCATCCGAACGACCACGTGAGTCCGGTGAGAGCCATTATCAGTAGAAATATTGTGCAATAGAAACCGAGTGTTACGTGGCTGTCGTACCAGAACCGGCGCCAGCCTTTCGTAACGGATATGCTTAGGCGGCTTTTCAGTGCCTTTCGGTTGCGTGGAATCCATATAATCAGTCCGCTGATGAGGATGACTACCATTACAAGGGTAGTGACGCCGACGATGACCTTCCCGACCGACTTCTGCCCTTTGGACGGCGGCGGATCCAGCAGCCAGCGGTGGATCTTCTTTACAGTCTGGAAGAACGGGTAGGATTTGATCCAGCCTTTCACCTCACCTGTGTAGGGGTCTACACTTAGCTGTCTTCTTCCGGTCTCACGGAAGGAGGCGAAGGCGGCCTCATGCGGATTGTCGGAAATCTTAATGGATGTAAGATGAAGCGAGTCGGCGGCCCAGGTCATAATACCTGCCTCCAGAATGGAGGGAGACAGGGGGTGTGCTCCCTCCGATGGAGGTGTTACGGTATACAGTTCCCGCTGAAGGGCCCGTGTGATATCCCGCTCGAATACCAAGGCTGCGCCTGACAGGCAGATGACGGAGATTACAAGACCCAGCGGCAGTGAGAGCCAGAGGTGTATGTTGCGGAATAGCCGTCTCATTACTGAGCCTGGGTTGAGAGTTTGCCAAGTGCCGATACGGATATGGCCTCACTGACTTTCAGACCGGCTTTCGCCTCTCCTGTGGCGGGATCGATGCAGTAAATGGCCGGATCAGCTCCGTCAGTGGTCGTTATGGGTATGTAGGCCAGTCCGTTGTCACTGTACGGTGTGCCTATGCTGGAGAGAATTCCGGCATCAGGCAGACCTGTAACCACGGTAAGTGCGCCTTCCTCGCCCTTGAATACCGCAAGCTCGTTGCGGGGAGCGCTGGTTCCGGACATGTTCTCAGCTCCCTCGCTGTACATCTGGAGCAGGAAGTAGTCTCCGCTGATATGCCAGCAGCGGAACATGGGGTTGTTGTTGCCCAGTTCCTCTATGTTGACATAATAATTGGGATCAAATGTGCTCTCACCGGCATTGATGCGCACTACTCCGGAAGGCAGCTTGCCCTGTACGCGGTCGAACTGGGTGCCGTCGTTGTTGGTTACGGGTGTGGTGGTCGTGCGTCCGTAGCCGGGGGAGAATACGTAGAGGTCCCCGTTGTCGGCTGCCCAGATGGTCTGGTAATACTGCGAGCGCATGCGGCCGCTGGCAAAGCCTATCTTGCCGGTGCGGGCTATGACCGGGGTCTCGTCGAAATTGTCCCCGCTGTAGATTGCCACGAAGGCGCTGTCAGGATACTGTGTGGTGGGTATCATGCCGGCTGTGTACTGTCCGGAGCCGCTGCCTCCGCTTCCGTTGGCCACATACCCGGGGTCAACTATGGCCCACGGATAGGTGTTCACGCCGTAGTGGCTCATGCCCATCGGGACGACGGATGTGTAAAGTTTCCCGTTGGCCTCCACGAATCCCGCGAAGCTCACCCGCTCACCGTTGCCGAGGAAGTTCTCCGCGATGTGGCTGCCGGTGGTGCTTGTCCCGTCTGTCACGCTCAGATAGTTGAACTGGAGATAGTAGGCATAGTTGCCCTCCGCGTCCTGTTCGTTGTTGCCTGCGTTGGTCGAGGCAGTGATGACATTGTCGCCCCATGTGCCGTAAGTGGTGGTGCGGTTGAAAGTGTACTGGCGGTCCTCGATGACCCTTCCGTCATTTCCTAACTTGAATGAGAAACCTGTACCCTGGTTTCCGTCATTGTACTGGAATCCGAAGAGGTAATGCTCGCCGTAGTAGATCCAGTTCGATGCGGACTGGGTCTCCCAGCCATTGCCTGCGGGGGTTACCGCTCCTTCCTCCAGCGATTCAGCGGATATCAGATAGGTGGCCGACTGGTCCTGGCTTCCGGCCTCGGCCACTATGACGTAGCGGCTGATGGTACCGGTGCCTTCGCCGTTGTCCGGACCTGGTTCAGGGGTATTGTTTTCATCGCAGGCTGTCAGCAGGATGCAGCCGAGAGAGAGGGCGGCAAGCGCCCTGGGGAAAATGCTTTTCTTCATTGTCTTATTTTTTGATTATCGATTGTGTCATGTTTTGTCCAGCTTCCGAAATACACCCGCAGTTTGGCGTAAAAGGCCCTTCCGGCTTTCTGCAGGCTGAAATTGTCGTACAGTCTCTCGTTTGTGATATTGCGGCATTCCAGGGAGATGTTGTACCGTCCGTCCTGTATCGAGTAGCTGATGCTGAGGTTGTGCGACAGCTGTTCTGGCACTACGCTCTTGGAGGCCGGGTCTCCGAAACGTTCCCAGTACAGGGGAAAGTCGTGCTGGTAGTAACCGTCGTAGCTGACTGTGAGCACGTTGCCTTCGGCTCCAAGACCGTGCCACGAGAACGTGGCGTCGAAGCTGGCGAACATGTATGGCAGGTTGGGCATGCGCTGGCCGTAGGTCGCACTCTCCTGCATGGAGTTGCCGGCCACGTAGCGCTCGTTGTCGCGCACGTTGATGTTGTTGAACGTGCCGCCTATGCTGAGCCAGCGGGAAAAGCTGTAACGTGCAGATATGTTGTATCCGAGAGTCCTGACCCGTCCGTGGTTCTCGTAGAAGCCGTAGCTCATGCCGCTGACCGTGCTCAGCCCTCTCTGGATATAGTCCCTGGTGTCGCGGTAAATAAATGTACCCTCCATGTAGACGGCGTGCTTGTGGAACTGGCGGTTGAAACTCAGGTTGAGGTTCACGTTGTGGCTGTTCTCAGGACGCAGGTCGGTCTTGCCGGCTTCCAGGTCCTCGTCTCCGAACAGCTCGTCGGTGGTGGGCAGACGGTAGGCTTTCTCGTATGAGAGCTTTACCTGCAGGCCCTTGATGATGAAATATGTGCCTGCCGCTCCGTATCCGAACGCATTGGTTGTGCGGCTCATGTTTATGTAGTTGCCTACCCCGTCGCTGCTCTGCGAGACAGGGCCCTGGTTGAACTGGTTGTAGTATTTGCCGAAGGCTGTCACGCTCCATCTTTTTGATGGCGACAGCATGTACGACAGGCCGGTGATGTTCTTGCGGGTCAGTTTCGGGATGCTGAAGTCCGAGAGCTGGGAGCTGCCGTCCACCTTCGACTGTGTGGTACGCCTGAAGGAACTCGATACGTGGTTCAGGGTGAAAGAGTGGGCATTACCCAAGTGATAGTCGGCAGTCAGCGTGGCGTTCCAGTTGGTGTTCTTTGATGTGTTGTCCTGATAGGACTGCTCGCCGCGGCTTCCTGTGTACTTGCGCTCTCCGAGCCAGTTGTATTTGTACGACGAGGTGTCTATGTTCATCGTGATGTTGTGGTTGTAGTTGGCGTTCAGCCTTATGTCCAGTCCCTTGACGAACAGGTCCCGCTTGCTGTATTCCAGCGACGGGACGAAAGAGTGGCCTCTGCGGTGTTTCTCGCCGAAAACTATATACTGGTACACGCCGGTCTGTATCTCCTTGTAGAAATGCGAGTAGTTGAATCCGACCATCAGGCGGTCAGCCCATGACTTGCCGGTCACTCCTATCTTTCCTATGGCGGCCTCGTTGTGGAACTGGTCGTTGAAACGTCTTACGTGGTAGATCTTGTTGCGGTCCGTACTTTCCGAGACACCGTCGTCACCGAACTCTGTGATGTAGCTGTCGATCCAGTAACTGTTGTCCGAGAAATTCTGGAAAGCGTTGATCTCGTAGGTCAGGCCGTTGCGGAATGTCTGGTTGAAGTTGACATACGATTTGTGCGTGTTGAACGAGCCGTAGGTGTAGGATGCATCCAGACTCCAGCCACGGCGGCGTTTCTTTGTGACGATGTTGACGACGCCACCCAGGGCATCCGTACCGAAACCGACCGGTACGACTCCCTTGTACACTTCTATCCTTTCTGCAAAATTGACAGGTAAGTTGTTGATGTCAAAAGCTGTACCCGCTCCTTCCTGCGGCACTCCGTCGATGAATATCTTTACGTGTTTGCCGGAGAAACCGTCCAGCGACAGCTGCGCGTCCGAGCCTACGCCTCCAGACTCGCGTAATTTGAGTCCGGGAAGCTGGGTCAGAGCCTCGCCCAAGCTCCTGCTGGTGTTGTGCATTTCCTTGACGTTGAGATCTTGCGCGTTGAAAGCTGAGCGCCGAACATGGCTCGACCTGTTGGAGACCACGACCACTTCGTCCAACTGATGTCTGTCGGTCTTGAGCTCAAAAGTCCTCATCGCGACGTTCTTGCCTGTGAGTGTCACTTCCTCTTCAAAGGTTTCGTACCCTACAGCCCTGATGACTAGAGTGTATGTTCCGGCCGGTGCTTTCAGGTGGAAAATGCCTTTTGTATCGGGGATGCACCATAATTTCGTCCCTTTAAAGTAGATGTCGGCGAATTCTATCGGGCTCTTGTCTTCTGCGGATATGATTTTACCGGACAGTCCGGTCATTTCCTGTGCCGTGGCAGAGATGTGCATCAGTATGCAGATCAGTGTGAGGACGCAGTATCTATTCATTTATATTATATAAGGTTTCAAGATTTAATTTTCAAATTGCGCTGCAAAGGTACGGCTGTGCCTTTTACGCCGCAATCGCTAAAAATGGAGATTATTCCGTGCATTTTCCGCCATCTCATCCCCATTTGTTGGTAATGGGAGAAACTTTTTATATTTGCGCGAAACATTGATACTGCGACCGGATGAATACCGTATGGATAGTGATGCCGATTCTTATCGTGCTGATGTTCCTGCTCGGAACAGACCTTAATGCCAGAGCCTTTGCGGACGTTGCCCGCAAGCCCCGCGCCGTGCTCCTCGGCATGCTGGGGCAGATAGTCCTGCTGCCGCTGCTGGCTTTCGGGGTGGCCTCGGTGCTGGACCTCAGTCCCGTCTACTTCATGGGACTGGTCCTGGTGGCCTGCTGTCCGGGAGGCAGCTCCTCCAATGTGTTCTCGATGCTGGCCCGGGGGGATGTGGCCCTGTCCGTGACCCTGACCGCGATAAGCAGCGTGATAACCCTGTTCACCCTGCCGGTCATCATGGAGGTGGTGTCCCGCTTCGTGTCGGAACAGTCGGGGGTGGATGTCAGCCTGCCGGTGGGCAAGCTTGTGGTCCAGAACCTCGTGCTGCTCTTCGTTCCTATTCTGGCCGGAGCCCTTTTCCGCCGTTTCCGTCCGGAGGCCGCGGCCAAGGTGAGCAGAGTCCTCGGCAAAGCCGCATTTCCGGCCTTGATGTTCCTCGCACTGGTATTTTTCCTGCAGTATCCCCGTGAGATAGTGGACAACCTGTCCGTTCTCGGGCTGGCCGCCGGCGCCCTCATCCTGCTGGCCATGCTGTGCAGCTCCCTGCTTTCCCGGCTCGGAGGCTCCACCCCCGCTGTCCGCCGCACTATTGTCATAGAGGTCGGAATGCAGAATGCCGCCCAGGCCATTGCCATAGCCACTTCACCGTTTATCTTCAACAGCGGTGAGATGGCCATACCCGCCATCATATATGCCCTGCTGATGAATGTGATACTGCTGACTTACGTTTTCGCCATACGCCGCAGGACTGTGAGGGCCGGGGAGGGCTCTTTGGGATGAGCCGGACTGCATGCTGATTCAAAGGTATGCCGGTATTCCGGTAGCGAGTAAGATGAAAAATAAAAACATCTTCTTAAATTTGCGGAAGGTTTTTCAAAAATATCATGGGCAGAAAAAATAGAATATATCCGAAGGACTGGCTGATATACAAGCCATATACTGTTCCGGACCAGGTTGACAGGTACTATGTCGGTTTGGCGAACGAGGTGATGAATCTGTTGGAGAACTCTGAACTGTCCGGGTTTTTCAGCGGGCATCCCGCACTGATGAGGAAGGCCGGGATGTATTTTGCGATGTGGTTCGAAGATATATGCTCGGGAGTGGGCATATGGAGGACGGTCAATGAGGAGTGCGTCAAGAGATACGGCGTTCTGCTGCCGTTTTACGATATGTCGGAATATTATGAGGGAGAGGTCAATGTTCAGGACACGGCACTGCTCTTGTGGAATTTCTTGCAGATTTACAATGAGCACGACAGTGTCATAAATCCTGAGAATCCTGGATTGATGGAAACGGCGTGCAGTCTGGCCGGTTTGTTCGATGGGGAGTATGAGACAGCGCCGGAGAATGTGCGTCTGTATGAGTTCGTGCATAATCCGCTTGTGTCGGACGACTGGTGGAAGTGCCGCGAACTGATAGAGTGGCTCCATATGTCGTCCTATGTGTTTATAGACTCGGTCGATGAGCTTGCAGACAGTGCTGAGGAGCAGATAGACATGAACTGCGGTAGCGCGAACATCTGAGCGCGCAGTTCTACGTGCTGAAATTGGAACAGATATTCAACTACCGTTATAATCTGCTTTCTCTTACAGCTGCGCAGTGGTGCGGCAGGATAAGGCGGGATCCGGTCTTTGATACCGTCCACCGCAGCCCGGTTTCGTATTATTTGTATAAGGGCGAAGCGGATGCGGAGAGGATTGTGCTTTACGACCTGGTTGGTGATGTGGAGTATGCCGTGGAGAGGGCCTCTTTCAACCGGGACAGTATTCCGGTCATTTTGGGAGGAGCCAAGGCCGGAGAGACAGTATTCATCACCAATCTGGTCCGTTTCAAAGACAGGTATTATGTTGCCGGAGTCATCTTCCCTGAGGGGAAAGACAAAGGTGTTGAGAACGTGAGAATGGCCCGTGAGAAGAAAAGTCTGAAAGAACAGCAGAAAGATCTGTATCCGGTGTTTCTGAATGCCTCCAAAGGACAGCCGGCTGTGTTTGTCAAGGACAGTGCCGGACTAAGGTCTTTCTATGAGAAGAGTATGGGCTTTAATCTAAAAGACGGAGTCAAGATGCCGGACGTGCCTGCATGGGCTGCGTGTGTCGCGGTGTACTGTGATCCGGTCAGCGGCATGTATGTATCCATGAGAGGAGGAGAATGTGTGGCATTGCCCTCCAACCATTTCTACGATAAGGAGGTTGCGAAGGACCAGGCATTGTCGTTTTATTATGATGGCGGCATGGTGACTTATTGGATTGCCTGCCTCCTGCATGACAGCAACCTGCTTCCTGATGCCGCTCTCAACAGTCTCAAAGGCTACGAATACGGACGGGATTTCCTTCATCGCAACGGGAGTTTTTTCCTGGACTATTTTTACGGATGCTGCCGGGAGTACGATTATGACCCTTATCAGTAGATGCTCTATGACGATAGAAGAAACATTGCAGATTGCGCTGGATGCTCACAGGGGCCAGAAGGACCTGGACGGCAGGCCTGCCCTCCTGCACCCTATTGCGGTGGGACTTATGGGCAGTAATGACACTGAAATCATGACGGGTTTCCTGCACGATGTGGTGGAGGACACGGCCTTGACGCTGGAGGACCTGCGCGGCAAAGGCGTGGAAGAGGACGTGCTTGCCGCATTGCAGCTCCTGACCCACGATGACGGGCAGAACTACTTCGAGTACGTTCGCAGGATTGCGGAGTCCGGCAACATCACGGCCATTCACGTGAAGACTAACGATTTGAGGCACAATCTCGAAAGGGGACTCAAGACCTATGCCCGCGCCGAGGAGCAGGGCGACACGACCATGATGGAGCGTCTTGCCCGCATCAACGACAAGCACCGCAAGGCGCTGCATCTGCTGAGACTGCCGATGTGGAACGCAGGTGTGTGAGAAATGCAGTGTCTTTTGTAATGATTTGATTATTAGTGGTATATAAAACAGCCTGCAATTCTCGGGCCTTCGTGAGGCGGTGAAAAATGCAGTGTGTTTTATAATGTTCTGATAATCAAATATCTGTTAAAAGGGCTGCATTTCCCGATATTCAAATAGTTTTTTAGTTAGATTGATATTACCTTCAGTATTAGACCCATCTCCTGAATTGTTCTCTCATGTCTTTGATATGAGTCTGTAGGAGTAATATGCGTGGCGATAAATCCATAATGTCGGTCAGGATTATATGGTTATGTTTCCTGACATATATATCCGATGATTAAAGTAAAGTGATATTTGAACAGAGGAAAGAAAGAAACAGCAAAGACTGTAATTAAATTACAGACCGCTTAGGTCCAAACTGAACTTTACATCTATGACAGGGTCTTTGTGTATAAACATCACCATATATATTGGGGCGTAAATTACCTTATCCTTCTGAGTATAATTATCATTACACAGCACAACGGACTCAGGAATATTATACTCGCTACAATCAAGAATATTATTCAGTGCACGATGCCGGGCATAATCCTTGCCGGATTTCACTTCGATTGGGAAGACCTCTCCCATCTTCTTGCTATTGTAGTAGTATAACTCGCTAAACCCGTGAGCAAGCAGTTCTTGTGCCACAACATTCTCGTATATCGAACCATAATTGACAGCATCATCACCTTTCAATACCTTTAATTGAATACCATCCGAGTATTGGCACGCCAACAGCCCGACATCATTTGAAAACAACTTGAACAGGTTCCTTGAACTTGCCAACTTAAGAGGCGATTTAGGCTCTTCGACATTGTATGTAGGGATTGCAACTCCCGCATCTTTCAGCCACAGGAACTCATCTCTGTATTTTTCTATCCTTGCCTTCTCATTAAGGTCTTTAATGATAAAGCGTTTGTTCCTGGAGTTAAGTTCTGACAGGATAAGATCAAAGACTTCCTTAATACTCAACTGCCTTGCCTCGTCATACTGTGAAATATCTTTTCTGTATAATCTGATTATCTCCTGTTGCTTTGCCATTACATCCTGAAGATTGTTGTTCTCCTTGTAGGCATTGACGGCATCCGGCATACCTCCTACTATCAGATATAAGCGAAAAACATCCATCATCTTGCGATGAACGAAATCATCGACAGGTTGTTTGTTCTCCCACGCAGTCTTCAATTTCTTTCCAACATGACGTTCTGCATTTTTCCAAACCAAAAATACACCTATCTCTGCAATTATCCAAAGAAAATTTCTCATA
>DVHR01000033.1 GCA_018711925.1 Candidatus Coprenecus pullicola | reverse complement strand
TAACCGCATATTTAGGACATTATAAAAAAAAGACTTTTTATAAAAACTTATATCTGTTTGCTGATTAGGATATTGCCGGTACGACTGCGTATTTCTGACTGTGCGGAAAAATAAGTTTTTAAAAATGCAGTTTAAATTACTGTTTTTTTTGAAAATATGCCTATAGGCATTGAATTTGCGGTAAGCGGATTAAAAGAATTGAGATTATGATACACATTATCAGAATATGCGCGCTTTTTGCGCTGACATTCATCGCCTCACCTTCTTTGCCGGCACAGCATTCATGCTCGTATACAGTTGACAGACTCGATGGAGACGTGTACTATGGGAATGTATTTGTACGCGGAGCAGATGCGTCAACCTTTGTAGATCTCGGGTACGGCTATGGAAAGGACCGCAATCATGTTTACAGATTTGGCGAGGTGCTGGAATATGTTGACCCTTCATCGTTCAGGGTTTCCTCGGAGTTCGCCTCAGATGAGGCTTATGGCCACATGCGTCCTGGGTATGGTGGAGATTGCTGTCACGATGGATACGGACAGTACGACAACGGCGGTTATTATAAAACCAGTTTTGATGTGTTTTTTAGAGGCCGGGAGATATCCGATGCCCATGTGTCCAGTTTTGAGGTTCTTGGAGACGGGTATGCCAAGGATTCATTCAACGTGTATTGGAATGGGAGGGTAATGGATGACGCTCATGCCATGTCTTTCGAGTCTCTGGGCTGGGGGTACGCAAAAGACCCGTTTCACGTATTCTGGCGTGGAGAAATACTAGACGGTGCCATGCCGTCGTCATTCAAGGTTTCCCGTGACGGATATGCCAAGGATGCGTTCAACACATATTTCCATGGCCGAAAAGTACGCAGATAGATGACGGCAGTATGGACACGATGTCCCCACAGCAGCGTCATACCAACATGGCGGCGATTCATTCATCCGATACCAGGCCGGAGATGATTGTCCGCCGCTGGCTGCATTCCAGGGGTTTCCGTTATCGTCTCAATCACCGTGGACTGCCCGGCCATCCAGATATCGTCCTTCGTAAATACCGTACATGCATCTTTGTCAACGGTTGTTTCTGGCACGGACATGAAGGCTGCAGATATTTTCGTCTTCCAAAGACCAATGTGGATTTCTGGCGTACGAAGATAGAGCGCAACCGGGCACGCGATCTCCGTGATCATGATGCCCTTGCACGTCTTGGCTGGCACACGGTCGTCATCTGGGAATGCAGCCTGCGTCCTTCTGTCCGTCAGCAGACTTTGGAGTCACTGGAACAGACTCTTTATCATATTTTCCTGAAAGACAGGGAAGTCAATCCAGCTTTACGGTCATTACATTGAACCTGCATCCATTGTCCACTAGGAAGTCCGTCATCTTCTTGAAGATGGACTCAATCTCGGAGGGTCTGTAGCTCGGCCAGTCATCGCCGAACTCTTTCCATACAGTTTCAGGAAGGTCAAGAAGACTTGTGTGGAGCTTGTCACATAGCATGGTCGTATTTTCCTTGTCCAGTATAGCCTTAGTCAGGATCCGCTCAACCATACTGTCTCTTTCATCCAGGAAAGGATCTCCTGTATTGTCACGGACTTTCTCCATAAGGATTACAAAATTTTTCTCCGGGTCAAATCCGGCAACTATGCTTGCATACAGGCGCTCCATGTCCTCGTCCGAACTGGCAATCAGGGTCTCTCTTATCAGTGTATTTGACATGTTGATGGTGTTAAGTGTGTTTGTGTTCTAGTGACGGTTGCGGCCATGACAGCAGAAACCGATGTAAGGCGTGCCAGTCTGAGTTTAGTCATATTGTCTTTTAAGGATAAACAATATGCGAATATAACAAAAATGCTTGTCATGCAGATGAAAGTGAACTATATTCGCGGGGAATAAAGTTCTGCTCATGGCGGTTTTCATGTCAAGATTAGATTGTGATTCAATGATAAATAGGATTCTTCAATGAGGAAAATAGAAGTTGTGGCTGCTGTACTTGTGAGAGACGGCAGAGTATTCGCGACGCAGCGTGGATACGGGGAGTTCAAGGACAAGTGGGAGTTTCCGGGCGGCAAGATGGAGGCCGGGGAGGGCAGGGAGGAGGCTCTGCGCAGGGAGATCCGGGAGGAACTGGATGCGGAGATTGCCGTTGGAAAACTGCTCTGCACGGTGGAGTACGACTATCCGGCATTTCACCTGACGATGCACTGTTATCTCTGCAGTGTGGTGTCGGAGACTCTGGTACTCAAGGAGCATGAGTCGGCCAGGTGGCTGTCGGCGGACGGACTGGAGTCAGTGGATTGGCTGCCAGCCGACATACAGGTCATTCCCATCATAAGAAAGTGTCTGTGATACAGCTGCCATGGTGTTACTCATGGGGTGTGCCGATGTTACGAAACGGTTAAAATGCTGTTACGGGAAGGTGAAACATGACATGAGGGTCTTGTGGACTCGGAAGAGGCTGATATCTTTGCGGCCTGCCAGGTAAAATCAGGGCAGACAACAATACAGAAGATGAACCATAGAAAGATTCTTATTTCCGTATTTGTCGCTATGACCGCTTTCGGGTCGGCACAGGCCCAAAGGGTCAAGGGCAGTGACACACTTCTTCCACTTACACAAGAACTTGCAGAGGAATATCTTGAAGAGCATCCCGACAGCAGCGTGATAGTCACCGGCGGAGGCTCGGGCGTGGGCATATCCGCTCTGATGGAGAACACCACTGACATCGCCATGGCTTCGCGCCGCATCAAGTTCGGAGAGAAAATGAAATTCGCTGAAGCCGGCCTGGAGGCTGAGGAGGTGATCGTGGCATATGATGCCCTTGCGGTGGTGGTCAATCCCTCCAATCCCGTCTCGAAGCTGACCCGCGAGCAGCTGGAGGCCATCTTCCGGGGCAAGATCACCAACTGGAAGGAAGTCGGCGGAGAGGACCGCAGGATAGTGGTCTATTCCCGTGAGACATCCTCCGGTACGTATGAGTTTTTCAAGGAGAGTGTCCTGGAGAACAAGAACTATATGAGCAGTATCCTGTCTATGCCGGCCACCGGGGCCATCATCCAGTCGGTAAGGCAGACCAAAGGGGCCATAGGCTACATCGGCCTGGCCTATCTCAATCAGTACGTGAAACCTCTCGCGGTGTCTTATGACGGAGGCAGGCACTATGCCCTGCCCTCGGTTGAGACTGCCGCGGACGGCTCCTATCCCATAGTCCGTCCGCTGTACTATTATTATGACTCTGCCAAGGAGGCTGTGGTGAGTCCGTTCATTTCCTACGCACTCTCGCCGGTGGGACAGCAGTCAGTCCTGGCGCAGGGTTTCATCCCGGTGAAAATGGAGAGCGATGAGGGCACTGTGCAGGGGGACGGCAAGGATAATGAGGCGGACAACGGGGAGGAGGCCGTTGGAAGATGAAGCGTTTCATGGAGAAGGCGGTCAGATGGCTGCTGACGGCCAGCGGATTTGTCACCAGTCTGGTTATTCTGCTGATAATCGGCTTCCTGTTCACTGAGGGAGCCGGTCTGTTCCGTGAAAAAGTTATCGAGGAGGGATATGTCCTGGCCCTGCACAAGGACAATCCGGTACGGAAGATGGACGCAGCTCAGATAAAGGCTGTCTTCGACGAGGATGTGACCAACTGGAAGGAACTGGGAGGCCCTGACCTGCCCATCACTGCTTTCCGTCTGGAAGACATGGACAAATATTTTACCGAGGAGGAACTCGGGGAACAGTATGAGAATGCACCGGAGATGATAGCGGCCTTGATAGGAGAGCATCCTGGAATGGTCGCATTCGTGCCGGAGAGCATGATTCCGGAAGGGGCGCAGCTGAGCTTCATCGACGACAACAACATTTCCGTGAAGGAGGTTCTGGCCGGATCGGAATGGTTCCCGACAGCGACGCCTGCTCCTCTGTTCGGCATGTGGCCTCTGCTGGCGGGTACATTGTGGGTGAGTTTTTTCGCCATTCTCTTTGCCCTGCCATTCGGTATAAGTATAGCGGTGTATATGTCCGAGGTAGCCTCCGAGCGCGTCCGCAATTTTCTGAAACCGGTTATTGAGCTGCTGAACGGCATACCATCGGTGGTGTACGGTTTCTTCGGTCTGATAGTCATAGTGCCTATGCTGCAGCAGGTTTTCGGCCTGCCGGTGGGTGAGAGCGGGCTGGCCGGCAGTATTGTCCTGGCCATCATGGCTCTGCCTACCATAGTCACGGTCGCGGAAGACGCCATGCGCAACTGTCCCAGAGCTCTCAGAGAAGCATCTCTGGCTCTCGGCGCATCGAGATGGCAGACAGTGGCAAAGGTGGTGATACCGTCCTCTATGTCCGGAATCGCTTCAGGTGTGGTACTTGGTATCGGACGTGCGGTAGGAGAGACCATGGCGGTGCTCATGGTGACCGGAAATGCCGCCGTCATACCGCATTCTATCCTCGAGCCTTTGAGGACCATTCCGGCTACGATTGCCGCCGAGCTCGGGGAGGCCCCGGCCGGCGGAGCGCACTACCAGTCTCTCTTCCTGCTGGGTGTAATACTTTTCTTCATAACATTTTTCATCAACCTTTGCGTGGAGTACATTTCCCATCACAATAAGGCAAAAAATTCGTAACTGTCCGACATGAACTCACCTGTATATCCCACCGGCTATCATCTCCGCAAGCGCCGCTCGCAGACTGCAGCCTTCACTGTTTTCCGAATCCTCAGCTATTTCATTGTACTGGTGCTTTTCGCCATTCTCGGATTCATCATTTACAGGGGAGCGGGAGTCCTGAGCTGGGATTTCCTGACCAAGGCTCCCGAGGACGGCATGCGCTCCGGAGGTATTTTCCCTGCGATAGTCGGAACCCTGCTGCTGATGCTCGGCAGTGCGGTGGTGGCTTTCCCCATAGGCATCATGAGCGGCATATATATGAATGAGTATGCCTCCAAAGGCTGGGTGGTCAAGTTCATCCGGCTGATGACCAACAACCTAAGCGGAGTGCCGTCGATAGTGTTCGGACTTTTCGGTATGGCCCTGTTCGTAAAATACATGGGCTTCGGAGACAGTATTCTGGCCGGTTCCCTCACTCTCGGACTGCTGTCCCTGCCTCTGATTATCCGCACTACGGAGGAGGCCCTGAAGGACATCCCGGCCGGAATCCGCGAGGGCAGTCTTGCTCTCGGAGCCACCAAGCTGCAGACTATCTGGAAGGTGGTGCTGCCTATGGGCATGCCCCGCATCATCACGGGACTGATTCTTTCCCTGGGCCGCGTATCCGGGGAGACGGCTCCGATTCTGTTTACCTGCGCCGCGTATTTCTTCCCTCAGCTGCCCAATTCCATCCTGGACCAGTGTATGGCCCTGCCATACCACCTCTACGTCATCTCCACCAGCGGCACGGATATCGAGGCGCAGCAGCCCATCGCCTTCGGCACGGCTCTTGTACTGATAATCATAGTTCTGATAATCAATCTGCTGGCGGGAGGACTCAGGAAATACTTCGAAAAACGCTTGAAACTCAAATAACGACATATAACATCAATGGAAAAAATCGAAGCCAAAGACGTCAATTTCTACTACGGGGACTTCCATGCCCTTAAAGGCATCTCGATGGAGATTCCGCAGAATCAGGTGGTCGCCTTCATCGGTCCTTCGGGCTGCGGCAAGTCCACTTTCCTGCGGCTGTTCAACCGGATGAACGACCTGATACCAGGTACAAGGCTTGAGGGACAGATACTGATTGACGGACAGGACATATACGGTCAGGACGTGCATGTGGACGAATTGCGCAAGAATGTGGGGATGGTCTTCCAGAGACCCAACCCCTTTCCGAAAAGTATATTCGACAATGTGGCCTACGGACTGCGGGTCAATGGGATAAAGGACAAGAAATACATCCGGGAGAGAGTGGAGGAGTCCCTGCGCGGGGCGGCTCTCTGGGACGAAGTGAAGGACAAGTTGAATGATTCGGCCTTTGCGCTCTCGGGAGGGCAGCAGCAGAGGCTCTGTATCGCCCGTGCCATGGCGGTCTCCCCGTCCGTGCTGCTTATGGACGAGCCGGCCTCGGCCCTTGATCCGATATCCACGGCCAAGGTGGAGGAGCTGATAAGCGAGCTGCGCAGTCAGGTGACCATCGTCATCGTCACACACAACATGCAGCAGGCAGCGAGGGTCAGCGACAGGACTGCCTTCTTCTATATGGGCGAGATGGTAGAGTACGACGATACCAGGACCATCTTCACGAATCCGCACAAGGAGGCGACGCAGAATTACATCACAGGACGCTTCGGTTAACAGACAAAAACAGTAACATGATATGGTTAAATTCGTAGATCAGCAACTTACACAGCTCCGCAACGAGGTATACCGCATGTGGACGATGGTGTACAATCAGATGGACCAGGCCCGTCAGGCGGTGCTGGGACTTGACCGCAACATAGCCCAGCAGATATGGGTGCGTGAGCGTCTGGTGGATGCTCAGGATATCAAGATAGACACGCAGGTGGAGGACTTCATCGCCCTCTATACCCCTGTGGCCGTGGATCTCCGTTTCGTCCTGGCCATGCTCAAGATCAACAACGACCTGGAGCGCATAGGCGACTATGCCTACAGCATCGCCCGTTTCGTCAAGGAGACTACGGTGCAGAGTCTGGATGCAGGTCTGATAGAAAAACTGCAGCTGGAAAGAATGTTCGCTGTCGTGCTGGAGATGATGAACGAGCTGCAGAACGCTCTTATGGATGAGAATCCGGCAAAAGCCTCATCAGTCATCGACATGGATGACGAGCTGGACAGGCTCAAGGCCGCTTCCGACAGTATCCTTATGGATTATGCCAAGGGCCATCTGGACGAGCTGCCTGTGGCCATGGGACTCGGCAGCATCTTCCGCAAGCTTGAGCGCACCGGTGACCATCTGACCAACATTGCGGAGGAGATAGTCTTCTATATCGATGCCAAGGTTCTGAAACACAACCCGAAGAAGGAACCAGAAGCAAAATAGGCGGAAACGGTTGCGAATCAGATATGTCGTTGAAGACTATGAGAGGCATTCTCCGCCAGGCTTCTTATATTTGCCAGGAGTGGTGCCGGTAAGTTTCTTAAAGACGGCGTTGAAGAACTGCAGGCTCTGGAATCCGAGAATACGGGCTACGTCCGAGGGTGCGGTATTGCTGTCACACAGCATTTTACGTGCCATATCAATCTGCTTGAGCTGGATGTATTCAGCAAAAGTCTTGCCGGTCTCGAAACACAGCAAGTCGCAGAGATAGGCCGCGGACAGGTTCAGATGCCTTGAGAATACGGCAGGTGAGGGCATGCCGGTGTCATGAATACGTCCAGATGTGATGTATTCGTCCACCATAAGCTCCAGCCGGGCCATAATATCCTTGTTAGTGTTCTCACGGGTAATGAACTGCCTTTCGTAGTACCGGCTGCAGTAGTCCAGCAGCAGTTCAATATGACGGGAGAGAATAGTTCCGGTATGTGTGTCTATCGGATGATGCAGTTCCTCCTCAATGTTCCAAAGGCAACAGGTGATGCTTTCAGTCTCGCGTCTGGACAGGTGCAGGGCCTCCTCCTTCCGATAGTTGAAGAAAGTGTAGTTACGTATATGGCTGTCCAGGGTTGTCCGGTATATGAGGTCCGGGTGGAAGGCCAGAAGCCATCCTTTGTCCGGCAGTGTATTGTCTCCGGTCATGCGGAATATCTCACCTGGCTTGAGAAAGACCATGGTCGCATTGTTGTAGTCGTAGTACATCCGGCCGCAGCAGCTGCATCCTCCCGGGCACTCCTCAATCAACAGGATGGCGTAGAATTCAAACTTGACCGCCTCGCTTCCCAAGTCGGGTTTCTCCAGGTTGATAAGTGTGGCCTGGGGGTGCAGGGTCTCGGTGCACAGGCACTTGTTGCACTCGCAAACGGTCTTTATATCCAGTGTCTTATGACATCCCATAGCTGTCTGTAAAAATCAGTGCAAATATATGCTGTCTTCTGTTTCCGTAGTTACCACTTTTACAGAATACGGTAACAATATTAAGGAAAATCAGGGCTGGTGGTGTCTCGGTGCTCAAGGTATGCTGCGGTCCAGGCGAGTGTGTAGTAGATGACAGTCTGGATGGCAAGGGCCTTGAGTTGGGGGGCAATCATGGCGAGGGTGCAGCCGGCGCTGCTCAGGTTGATGAAAGCATGTGCGGCGAAAGTGGATGGGAAGATATAGGAGAACAGCCTCCAGAAAGCGGGGAAGGCTGTTTCCGGCCATGAGAATCCAGTGAGGAACAGACATACAGGTGACATGAACAGAAATAGTACGAATACGGTTTCGCGGCGGGTGATGAGACTGCTGAAGGTAAGGCTGAATGTGACACAGGCCGCGAGGTAGAAAAGCAGGAATACCAGGATGTCTCCGAAACGGCCATATTGGGGAAGACCGAAGATTCGTGGTACAAGTACTGCTATGTAGATGCTCAGGCCCGTATAGATAAGATAATATGCTGCCCCTCTGCCCAATAGGGTACGGGATATGTCGCGCCCCTTCAGTTCCGGCATAAGCAGGGCGTTACGGTCGTGTTCCCTTTTTGTTCCCGCCAGCATGGAAGAGCCGTAGAACATGGTCTGCTGTATGACAAGCATCAGTGCTGCCGGAATAAAGAAGAACCCGTATGCGAATCCTCTGTTGTATGGGATGTTCTCTTCATAAGGCATTGCCTCTACCAGCTGGATAGCACTCTGGCCGCTTATGCCCATGGCAGAGAAACGTTGTATCTGTATATCGTGCATCTCACTGAGCATTACGTGATTGACTGCCATCAGCAGATTCTTGTAGTAGAGGAAACTGCTCATGTCCGCATAGGTGGAGATACGGGCCTGTCTCCCGCAGGTGACGGCGTCTCCGTAGTCCTCAGGGAAAAGCACGATGCCGTTGATCCTTCTCTCCCGCATGAGTCTGGCGGCCTCCTCCATGTCCGTGCAAGTGTAAGCTATGCTTATCTCTCTGGTTGCGTCCATTTTTCGGATAAACCGTCGGCTTTCGGTACTGTGCGAGAGATCCACGACAGCCACCGGTGTATCGTCCACAGTACCGTTGCCGTAGACTATTCCGTATATTAGCGGATAAGCCAGTCCAGCCAGGAAAAAGATGACCATCACCCCGCTGTCACAGAATATCATGCGCAGCTCATTGGTGAATACGTAGTACCAGTCCCTGCGCCATTGTCTGAGATATCGTATCATGTCAGTTTTTGGGATAATTCAATTTTCTGAAAGCCTTGCCGAGTCTTTTGAGGGCAGTAAAAGGCAGAAACAGGAATATCAGCAGATGCACGGCCTCGGGCCACCATGCTGTGAAGCCGGCTCCGAAAACGGCCTCCTGCACATACATCTCATAGTAGTGCCGCAGCGGGAATATTGCGGAAAGGCCTCTTACATACGGCGGCATGGCTTCCACCGGAAAGGTGAATCCTGCCATTGAGAATGCCAGCACACTATATAGTGCAGATATGCTGATGCAGAGTCGCAGTACCGGCAATGTGCCTATGAGGAATATCCCTACGGCTTCGCTGGACAATACCAGCAGTGTGATTCCTGCCATCATGTTCAGTATATTGCCGGCGAGCGGATATCCGGCAATTCCGTACAGGACAATGTCGCAGGCCAGTCCCATCAGGGTGAATAGAAGGGTGTACGGCAGCATTTTCCCGGCCAGGGCCCTGACAGTGGAGTTGCCGGCTGTTTTCAGCAGTTGCCTGGATGTTCCGTATTTAAGTTCTGATCCGATGGCATAGACCGTTATCAGGATGACGATCATCTCCATGATGCCGGGAATCAGGATGTTGGCCAGATATACTCCGTAATCGGCAGTCGGATTGCCTATCTGGTGGGTGTCTATGGCTATCGGCTGTATCATGCCGGCTATGGATGTCTCATTCATGCCCTTAGCTGAAAGTATCTCACGCTGTACCGCTCCGGATGCCAGATTGGCCATGGTGATCAGGTCCTTGTAGGCCAGAGAACCTCCCACAAAGTATTGCGCATTGGTATAAATGGTCAACACCGGTTGCCGTCCGGATTGCATCTTTCTGGCGAAATTTTCAGGAATCACGCAGAAAGCATTGATCCGTCCGCATTGCATGGCTTTGCGGGCTTGCTCGTAGTTGCCGAATTCACAGACGCTTACGGCATCGGTTGCGTCGATCTGGCGACGAAGTTCCCTGGACAGGGACGATCCGTCCAGATCCACTACGCCTACAGGCAGTCCATGCGGCATGCCGTTTCTGAAAAAGGTCAGAAAGAATACCATGCAGAAAGCCAGCGTACCTGCCGAGGCCAGCGGATACAGCGGTCTGCGGCGCATCATCTTCAGTTCCCTTCTGACAACGGCCATCATATTCTGTCCTCCACTATCGCTGTCATGCCGGGTCTGAGTCCGTCAATCCTGTTTACAGGTCTGGCCCGGACCTCGAATGTTTTAGCATCGTATGAGCCTGACTCCTTGGTCGCCCGCCATGTGGCGTATGATTCACGGACGCAGATGTAGTAAACCTCCGTATCGTGGATGCGACTGTCTCCGAGAGCCGGTATGCGTACTCTGAGTCTGTCACCGCAGCGCAGGCCGTTGAGCATGTCTTCCCGTATGTTGAAAGTAATCCACATATCACTGAGGTCGGTTACAGTCATAATGGGAGCACCTTGTCCGACCAGTTCACCCGTCATGGGATAGACAGCCGATACAGTACCGTCCACAGGGGAGGTGAGGTACAGTTCTCCGAGATAGGATTCCACTTCCTCAAGGGCTGCGGCGGCCTGTGAAGACAGAGCCTCCATCGTCGCGCGGTCCTCTTCTCCCGCACCTTTACGCACGAGGTCGTACTGGGCCTTGGCCGCCGCACACACCGCCTTGGCTGCTTTATACTGGGCGGTGGCCTCGTCCCATTTCTGGGCACTTATTACTTTTTCCATGTAAAGCCGCTGCATCCTGTCGAACGTCTTCTTCGCTATCTCTTCTCCGGCAGCGGCCTGTTGCCATATCTGGTATGCAGCTGTTATCTGTTCCTGGCGGGCTCCCGAGGCCGTCTTTCGGTTCTGGGCATCAGCCGCACTCTTCATGGACATGGCCTGGGCCAGCTTGGAACGGACTTCCGGGCTGTCTATCACGACGAGCGTATCTCCATGGTGTACTTCCTGTCCCTCACAGGCAAGCAGATGCCCGATGCGGCCGGGAACCTTGCCGGAGATACGGTATTCGGCAGCCTCTGCCTCTCCTTGAATTACTGGAGTCTCCGGTGCGGAGACAATATATCCGGCCACGCCGACCGCTATGACTATGACCAGCAGTGCGGCTATTCCGGCCGACAGATTGTATCGTTTTCTGGATTTGGTATTCATGACATCAGTATTTTTAATTTAAGGGAAGACCCTCGGCTTTCCTAAGAGCCGAGCTGCATATGTTCAATTCTATAGAGGCATCGATATATTCCGTATTGGCCTGAAGCCATGCGGTCTGAGCTGCCGACAGGGCGGTGAAGGCTATTATGCCCTCATTGAACCCTACGGTGGCGGTGCGAAGATTTTCCTCGGCGGCAGAGAGATTTTCCCCGGCCATGCCGACTCTGCGGACAGCTTCGTCCCAACGGTGCCGGAGCTGTGCCGCCTCCATGGCCGCCATCTCCTCCGCTTGTGCCAGTTTCTCCCTCATTATAGCCGCCTCGGCCTTCGCTTTCCGAGTTTTCTGCAGTCTCTCTCCTCCATGGGTTATGGGTATGCGTACACTTACACCCACGTTGAAAAAGCCTCCGAAGGAGTTCTGAAAACTGTGGAACATGTTGGGATTGGTCACCACATAACTTCCTGTCAGTACGACCTGCGGCAGCATATCGGCCCGGACAGCAGCCACTCTCCGGTCACATATGTCAGCGGTAAGACTCAGCATGCGTAGATCCGCTCTGGCAGCCGTTATCTCCTTGTCGGTCCGTTCCGGTACTGGTCCGGATGTCACTATCGTGTCCGCGTTCTCGTCGGACAGGACGAAATCACTGTCTGTGCCCATCCCACAGAGCCTGGCCAGAAACATCTTGGAAAGGGTCAGGGCGTTGTCGGCCTTCGTGCAGAGTATATCGGCCTCATTGGCCTTGACCTTGACCGACAGCACGTCCGAACCGGTAGCCATACCCTGCGCCTCCAGAAGTGTGACATCCGAGACAGCCTGCTGCAGCAGTTCCGAATAACTCTCGGCCAGTCGTTTCCGGGCTGCCACCGACACTGTCTGCCAGTAAGCCATATCCACACTGAGCAGAGTCTGCTGGAGTCTGTCCTCGTACCCGATGTCCGCAATGTCCACGGCCAGACGGGCCATCCGGTCAGCATTTATTATCTTCCCGCCCATAAAGACCGGCTGCACCACAGTTACTGCTCCGGCAAACACATTTGTCACATCCAGTGTCAGTGCCTTGTCAACCTCCACGCGGAGGTCGTACAGAGGACCTTCTGCGTTCAGAAATTCTGACACACTCTCGGGAAGCAGTGACAGGTCGCGGCTGTTGTACTGATAAGTGCCCGTGGCCGATATCTCCGGGAACCAGTTGGCCAGGGCGCTCTTTCTGTCGTAACCGGCAATCTCCTGTTTTCTGCCTGCTATTGCAAGTTCCTTGTCGGCGGCAATAGCCAGGTCGCGGCACTGCTGCAGGGTCAGCGTCCGCGGCTCTTTTTCCGAGGCCGCTGCCATGCAAAGACTTGCCGGCAGTGCAACGCCTGTAAGCATGATGATACGGTAAATCATTCTCATCTTCAATTTGCAATTTCGTAGTTTTGTGCGGTGGCAATTCAAAGAAAATGCCCAAAAGGAGCCAAAAAGTGCCTGAAAGGGACTGTTTTTTGTCAAAAGGGAGAAAGATGCTATGTTTGCACTATGAATTCAAAAACTGAAGATATGATTGACACTCCTGTTTTCCACACTATAGATATCGCCAGGTTCAGAAGGGCGTTTGCCTCGGCTGACAGCATAGGTATAGGCAATGACTTCTGTATCGTGGACATGAAATACGACAAATGTCTGGAGGTATTGACGCATCCCTGCCGCCTGAACGCCTATCTGGCTTTTTTCTGCATATCTGGACGCTTACGCCTCAATGTCAACATGACGGAGTTTGAGGTACGGGAAAATACCCTCTTCATCAATATCCCGGGAGATATCATGCATGTGGCGCACATAGAGGAGAGTCAGAAAGGCAGGCTGCGATTTGTAGTGGTTGCCGCCTCCAAGGCCTATCTCTCAGGTGTACACGTGGATATAGACAGACTTTTTTCGGAGGGCATGCGTCTGATAGACAATCCCTGTTCGGAACTTATGCCGCAGGAGAAAGAGACGGCGGCTTCCTATCTGGAACTGGCTCACCGCCTGCTGACATCTGCCATGCCGTACAAGCGGGAGTGTATAGGTCAGTTGCTGTCTTCTGTATTCTATTTTGCAGCCGGAATATATTCCCGCAATCGCGGTTCTGCGCATCACTGTCCGGCCGCAGACACTACGGCCAGGTGCCGGACTGCGTTCGACAGTTTCCTCAAGCTCGTCGCCAGGCACCATACCGTGCACAGGGATATAAGTTTCTATGCGGGGGAGATGTGTATGTCCACCAAATACTTGTCCAAGCTGGTCAAGAAGGCCACTGGCAGGACGGCCGCGGACTGGATAGACTCCTATGTTATCACAGAGGCAAAGAATATGCTTCGCTATTCGGATATGAGCATCAAGGATATAATTGAGGCACTCCATTTCTCCGACCAGTCATCCTTTACCAAGTTCTTCAGGAAAAGAACCGGTCAGACTCCCCGCCAGTACCGCATCGGACCGCGTTCCGGTACTTCCGCTTAGAAAAATCAGGCGGTTTTATGAAAAATAATGTCAATGTGTTGTTTTTTCACTACTTTTGCGGTGAAATTCAACTATCCATAAAATGAACAAAGAACTGATTACAAGTAAGCGCCTGCTCCGGTTATTGGCAGCAGTTCCGGTGTTATTGTCCGGATGCATGGAATCTGAGGACTATTCATCCTTGAAGAATGACAGTGAGTATGTAGAGATGGTCTTCACGCAGGACAATGACGGTACGAAAGCCGAGATTGGAGAAGACGGCAGCGGATCTTTCACAGAAGGAGACAAAGTCGGACTTTATATCTATGGAGAGCAGACAAGACAGGTCATACTGACCATGGAGTCCGGGCAATGGACTCCGAAACTGCTGAAAAGTGAGCTTGGCTCGGGTACTGTGCGCCTTTCAGCATACTATCCGGCCAGAGAGGATGTCTCGCCTGAGACAAACCTGCACACGCATCGTGTGGATACCGACCAGACCGGTGACGGGTATGAGGACTCTGACTTGTTGTGGAGCCACCTTGACATAGAGCAGGAAGATATTACCGGGGATGTGATAGAGATGCTCTTTGAGCACGGCATGCACCGTCTGTCAATCAATATATCAAGTGACGGAGGCTCACTTCCTGATGATCTGACTGTCACTGTGAGGAATATTACAGAAGGCTCATTCGACCTCTCAACAGGCGGTATTGACACTCCTTCCGGTACAATGGAGGACATAACGCCCCGCATATTGTCCGAGGGAAAGTATTCGGCAATTCTTTTTCCCGGGGATCTTGGGGCATATGCCGAAGGATGGGTGGAGATTTCCGCAGGTGGAAAGACATCCGTCTACAAGGCGCCGGCAACGATCGGAGAAAGCAGTGTGTTGGAGAGCGGGAAGGAGACCGTACTCAATCTGCGTCTCAAATCCGACGGAGATATCGGAACCGACCCTGACCCGGACCCTGATCCGGACCCTGATACAGACTACAGCGGCAGGACGTGCTGGGTTTACGGGGTCAAGACAGCTAGCCTGCCCGATTATCCAAAAGACGACGAGTCCGTCGTTCCTGAGTACAATTTCATGGTGCCTGAAAACTTCCCCGATGGTATATGGTACAAAGTATCCGACATTACGTGTCTGAACTGGCAGGAAGGCTTTTTATGGTCTGACTGCGATAAGGATGACCCTGACAACAGTGGCTCACATCCAGGATACAATGACGGCAATATGTGCTGGGCGGCGGGCGCGTCAAATCTGCTGCATTGGTGGACACGGCTCAATGAGCCGTATATTGAGGCGTATGATGCAAGGTACAGTTCAAATCCATGGCCGGCATATCCGCGTCCCTCTTTTGGGTTTTCCGATACTGAAGGCAGTGAAATTTTCGACTTTTTCAGAGACATATCCAGAAACAGAGGGGGTTCGGATGCCGTCGGAATTAACTGGTTTATCTGCGGGACTCCGGGAAT
>DVHR01000032.1 GCA_018711925.1 Candidatus Coprenecus pullicola | reverse complement strand
GCGCTTCATCAGCAGCACGGCCGAGGGTATGTCCACCGCCTGGGACAGCGACAGCAGGGACCCGCACACGCCGCAGGCCGTGGAGTAGTCGTACTCGCGAACCTTCGCGACGAGGATGCGCTCGTGGGACGCGTATGTAAAGAATGGTCTTACTGCTGTAACCATATGATATATAGGTGATACACATAAGATAGTTGGTGATGGCAATAACTATATATGACACTTATATGTCGCAAACTAAAATGTCGGTTCAGGCTTTATCCCATATCGCTCATTGGGCTTCTGTAGAAGTCCAACATGGGTGCTTAATGCAATATCTTAGTAATCAGATGATTTGAAAATGGGTGTCTGCTGGACTTGGGGTAAAATAGATGTTTTGTGGAAAAAAACGGGTAGTCCGGCAAGTTGTCGAGATGTATATGTGTGAGAATCAGCGTAATATATTTGAGGGATGTGCTGGACATAGTAAAAGTGGCAGGGGCGAAAGTGACAGGGGCGGCTTCTTACAGGACCCGGGCAGCCTCGTCGATGATGCTGTCGGCAAAACTGTCGAGGTAGACTGAAGTGGTGGAGAGGTCCTTGTGCCCGAGAATCTGTGATATGATCTCGCGTGGCACATGATGCTCCTGCAGGGTCATGGCCATGGTGTGTCGTGCCACGTAGCTCGTGAGCCTGAATCCCTTGAGTCC
Source organism: Candidatus Coprenecus pullicola (assembly GCA_018711925.1). Lineage (GTDB taxonomy): Bacteria > Bacteroidota > Bacteroidia > Bacteroidales > UBA932 > Coprenecus > Coprenecus pullicola. The sequence continues at coordinate 30,038 of DVHR01000032.1, read as the reverse complement.
GATAGCGAGCCCGAGGTTGTTGAGATTTCTGCTGAAATGCTTGTAGCGTCCTCTGATATGGCTGTAGAGTCTCTCGCCGCTGTATCCCGGTACTGATACTATGGGCAGAAGGTAGTCTCCATACAGATGCGTGTGGGATGAGAACCAGTCGAGGAGCAGGTTGATTTCCGTTGATATTCTTATACGTATGGGCCTCGAGTCTTTGTTGTCCTTTGTCTTGTTTCGCTTGTAGACTATGTATGTGCCGCAGTTGCAGTTCTCCAAATTGCTCCTTGTGAGCATTGCGGCGTCTATGAATGAGATGCCGTAACAGTAGTACATGAAGAGAAATAGCCTGCGCGTCTTTTCGAGGACCGGGTCGGGCATGGCCGTGGTCTTCAGCCGCATCATGCTCTCCTGCGTAAGGTGCCGTTTGGCAGTGATTTCGGAAAGGGATGCGATGTTGAAGCCGCCTTTGCCGAAGGGGTAGGTGCTTTCCGGGGCCTCTTTGTCCTGAATAGCCTTGTTCAGCACGGCCCGCAGTGCCTTGAGGTAGTATTTGCGCGTATTGCCCCGGCATCCACGTTTCTGCAGGAAAACATCGAATGCCTTGACGTACCGGATGTCTATCTCTGAGAATATTCTGCTGGCCAACCGCTTGTCAAACAGGCTCATCATGCTGAGTGTGCGGCTGTAGCAGATGGCGTTGCCGATGTGTTCTGTCTCCCTAAGCGTAACCACGGTCTTGTCAAAATAGGCTTTTACGGAGCCTTTTGCGGTCTTGCCCAAGTATTCTGTCTCGAACTGATTCAGGGTCCAGTCAATGCGTCTGCTGTCAAAGTCCCTCAATACGGCGTTGACGCGGGCCTCCAGCTCTGAGAGTCTGGTGTTGTATGCTTTGTATCCGGGAACGAGTCTCCTGTCGGTTACGAAACGGTCTCCGGCAGTATCCCACTGTTCGGGTCTTGCCCGCAGTCCGGTATTGATGTATTTGCGTTTTCTGTTCTTGGTGACACGAAGGGTGACGGCTGTCTTTCCGTCCTTACCTGTGTTGTAGCTGAGTATGATGAATCTGTAGCGCACGGTTTTAAGGTTTTTTATGGGTTGGTAATGTTTTTTAATGACACAAATATGACACTTTTTAAAGGAACTCTCAATGGAGGAGCAGTATGTAAAGGAGCGGGAAAGAGTAGCAGACGGTAGAATTTGAGGAAATTTTTATTATCTTCGCAGGATTGAAATTTGATTGAAATGCCAGGAAAGAATTTTGCTCTGATAGGGGTCGGAGGCTATATCGCACCGCGGCACCTCAGGGCGATAAAGGATACAGGAAATATCTTACAGGCGGCTTACGACCGTTTCGACAGTGTCGGGATTATGGACAGTTTCTTCCCCGATGCTGCTTTTTTTACAGAGCAGGAGCTCTTCGACCGTCACTGCTCGAAACTCAAAGGTACGGACAAGCAGATAGAGATGCTGTCGGTATGTACTCCCAACTATCTGCATGACGCGCACATGCGTTATGGTCTCAGGCTCGGGGCGGATGTCATCTGCGAGAAGCCGGCCGTACTCAATCCCCATAACATAGATGCCATCATGAGGATAGAGGAGGAGACCGGTCATAAGGCCTACAACATCCTCCAGCTCCGTCTGCACGACTCCATAGTCGCGCTGAAGAAGAAGATAGACGAGGGTCCGGCGGACAAGGTCTACGACGTGGACCTGACCTATATCACCTCCCGGGGCAACTGGTACTATGCCTCATGGAAGGGCGACGAGCACAAGAGCGGGGGAGTGGCCACGAACATCGGCGTGCATTTCTACGACATGCTGCAGTGGATATTCGGACCGGTGAGCGAGAACATAGTGCATGTGAAAAGTCATGACCGGGTGGCCGGTTATCTTGGATTGAAGAAGGCCCGGGTGCGCTACTTCCTGAGCATCAACGCGGACAACTTGCCGGAGAATGCCGTGCAGGGCGAGAAACGTACTTACCGTACCATTATGATAGACGGGGAGGAGTTCGAGTTCAGCGCCGGTTTCACGGAACTGCATACACGCAGCTATGAGAAGATACTTGCCGGAGAGGGTTTCCGCATCAGCGAGGCCCGTCCGTGTATTGAGATTGTCAGTCAGATACGTACCGCCGCGCCCATAGGCCTCAAAGGGGACTACCATCCTTTGGCTAAGCTGCCTTTGGCGCCTCATCCTTTCGGTTGGTAACATGCGTGATATGGAGCAAAAGATACAGATGGTAGACCTTCACGGTCAGTATATGAAGATAAAGGCGGAGATCGACGCAGCCATAGCGGAGGTCATTGACAGTTCGGCTTTCATCAACGGTCCGGTGGTAGGAAGATTCGCATCGGCCCTGGCGCAGTACACGGGTGCAAGGCACGTTATTCCCTGCGGCAACGGTACTGATGCCCTGCAGATAGCCCTGATGGCCCTCGGCCTGAAACCGGGCGATGAGGTCATAGTCCCCGCATTCACCTATGTGGCCTCGGCCGAGGTGATAGCCTTGTTGGGTCTCAGGCCGGTGATGGTGGACGTGGACCGGGATACCTTTAATACAGACATACGTTTTATCGAGAATGCCTTGACCCCCAGGACCCGGGCCATCATCCCCGTGCATCTGTTCGGGCAGAGCTGCGATATGGCTCCGATACTGGATTTCGCGGCGGCCCATGGCCTTTACGTTGTCGAGGACAATGCCCAGTCCCTCGGAGCCGTCTACACCTTCCCCGACGGCCGCCGCAGGCATACCGGCACCCTCGGGCACATCGGCTGCACCTCATTCTTCCCTTCGAAGAACCTCGGCTGCTATGGTGACGGCGGTGCTGTCTTCACGGATGACGATGCTCTGGCGGAGCGCATCCGCATGGTCGCCAATCACGGTCAGAGGGTGAAGTACCATCACGACCTGGTAGGCTGCAATTCCCGGTTGGATACTATCCAGGCCGCAGTGCTGGATGTCAAGCTCCGTCACCTGGACGATTACTGTGAGGCACGGAGGACCGCCGCGTGCCGTTACAACGAGATGCTTCAGGGTGTGGACGGCATAGAGCTGCCTGTGGAGGTACATTACAGTACGCATGTCTATCACCAGTATACGTTGAAGGTGGCTGACGGACGTCGTGATGCTCTGAAGGAGTTCCTGGCATCCAAGGGCATACCGTCAATGATATATTATCCCTTGCCTCTGCACCGTCAGAAAGCGTATGCTCAGGACGGCACTGGCCTGAAAATTGCGGAGGCTCTGGCTGACTCCGTGCTGTCCCTGCCGATGCATACGGAACTGTCAGTAGAGGCTCAGGAGCGGATTGCAGGGGCGGTGGCCGGATTTTTCAAAAGATAACCGGATGAATGCTATGGAAGTAAAATATTTCGCGCACGAGACAGCTGTCATAGACGAGGGCTGTACCATAGGGGAGGGCTCAAGGATATGGCATTTTTCACATATAATGGCCGGTGCGGTGCTGGGAAAGGGATGCAATATCGGTCAGAATGTGGTGATATCTCCTGGAGTAGTGCTGGGAGACAATGTGAAGGTACAGAACAATGTCTCTGTATATACGGGAGTTACATGCGAGGATGATGTGTTCCTCGGTCCTTCCTGTGTGTTTACCAATGTGGTGAATCCACGTAGTGCGGTATGCCGGCGTGGGGAGTATGCCAGAACCAGGGTGGGGAAGGGCGCGACTATAGGGGCCAATGCAACTGTGGTATGCGGACATGATATAGGCGAGTGGGCTTTCATAGGAGCCGGCGCCGTGGTTACTAAGGACGTGCCTCCGTACGCGCTGGTGGTGGGCAATCCGTCGCGGCAGACGGGATGGATGAGCAGGGCCGGCTATCGTCTGGAGTTCAGCCAGGACGGCACGGCCGTATGCCCGGGAACAGGAGAGAAATATCTTTTTAAAGACGGAAAAGTAACGCTAATAGAACGCAATAATTAATTAACAACAAAAAAAGTATGAAGAAGAACCTTTTAGTCCTTATTCTGTCGGCAGTACTTCTGCCAGTGGCCGCATCGGCGCAGAATATCCAGTTCGAGGAGTACGACCTTGACAACGGTCTTCATGTGATTCTGTCCCAGAACCACAAGACTCCCAATGTCGTAATCTCCGTAATGTACCATGTGGGTTCCAAGAACGAGGAGCCTCATCTGACAGGCTTCGCCCATTTCTTCGAGCATCTGATGTTCGAAGGCACCGAGAATATCGGCCGCGGCGAGTATGCCACCTATGTCTCCGAGGCCGGCGGCTCTTTGAACGCCAACACTTCCAATGACCGTACCTACTATTTCGAGCTGCTGCCCTCAAACCAGCTGGAGCTCGGAATGTGGCTTGAGTCCGAGAGGATGCTGCATCCCAAGATCGAGGAGATCGGTGTGAATACCCAGAAGGACGTGGTGTGCCAGGAGATGGGCCAGACCCGCGACAACCAGCCCTACGGCACCGTATTTACAAAGATCCTGACCAACTCGTTCAAGATTCACCCCTACAATCACGATGTTCTCGGCTCTGAGGAGCACATCCGCAATGCCTCTATCGAGGACTTCCAGGAGTTCCACGACATGTTCTACAAGCCCAACAACGCCGTGCTGGTAGTTTGCGGAGACTTCGATACCAAGCAGACCAAGGAGTGGATCGAGGAGTACTTCGGCGACATCCCCGCCGGTACTGTGGAGCCCCGCAGGCCGGATCCCAATATGGAGCCAAGGAGAACAGCTCCCATCAAGGATACTGTCTATGACAATATCCAGATGCCCATGCTGATCGAGGTTTATCCCTCACCCGCATACGGCACTGAGGACTATTATGCAATGACCGTGTTCAACTCCATCCTCTCCGCCGGCAACTCCGCCCGTCTGCAGAAGCAGATTGTGGACACTAAGAAGACCGGTCTGATGGCAGCAGGCGGCGTGATGCCTTTCGAGCATCCGGGAGTGTTCATGATTCAGGGTATCCCTAACGGTGTGGACCTATCTGTCCTGGAGGCTGATATAGACGCAGAGGTTTACGGCCTGCTGGAGAACGGCATGACCGATGAGGAATTCCAGAAGGTGATGAATATGGTGGAGATGAGCGAGGCTACTTCCAACACCACTATTGAAGGTGTCGCCGAGAGCCTGGCTACAGCCTATACTTATTTCAAAAATACCAATTCCGTCAATGAGACCATGGAGCAGTATTCCAAACTGACCAAGGAGAAGGTCCTCGAGGTCGCCAAGAAATACATTGACCCCACCCAGAAGATATCCATCTACTATCTTCCCAAACAGAACTAATTTTAAGACATGTACAACGATATGAAAAAGATACTTACACTTACATTGACGGCCGCCCTGCTGTCCCTCTTCCAGTTGAGCGCGCAGATAGACAGAAGCAAGGCACCCGAAGCCGGTCCAGCTCCCGTGGTTCAGCTCGGTGACTTCGAGAAATTCACTCTGGACAACGGTCTCCGCGTTATCCTCGTGGAGGACCATGACCGTCCTGTCGTCAACTTCAATATCAATTTTATAGTAGATCCGTATGTGGAAGGGGAGAAGGCAGGCGAGTCCTCTTTCTTCGGTGACCTCTGGGGCAGGGGAACGGTAAGCCGTACTGCAGACCAGCTCAACAACGAGGTGGATTTTCTCGGTGCCACATTTCGTACCAATTCCCGCTCCATCGGTTTCGTGACCCTTACCAAGTACACAGACAAGATGATGGAGATCCTGTCCGATGTGCTCTACAACCCCACATTCCCCGAGGAAGAACTGGACAAGATAAAAGACCAGGCTCTCGGCGGACTCCAGATGTCCCGTACATCACCTGATGCCATTCTGAACAATATCATGACCGCGACGGTATACCCTGAAGGACACGCCTACAGCGACATCATGACTGAGGCTACTGTAGAGGCTATCACGACAGATGACTGCCGCGAGTATTACGAGAAATACATCATCCCCAACAGCGCGATTGTCATCATTGTCGGTGACATGAATCTTGAGCAGGCCAAGGCTATCTGCGGGAAATATCTCAGCAAATGGGAGAAGGGCGAGATTCTCACCCATGAGGACCCCGCAGTCAACCGTCCCGAGGGCATTGAGGTAGTATTCTCTCCCAAGGACGGCGCAGTGCAGTCCACTATCGAGATGATGGCTCCCATTACCCTCACCCCTGACTCTGAGGACCGTATGGCTCTGAGTATTGCCAATGCCATCTATGGCGGAGGCGGATTTGATGCCAAGCTGTTCCGCAACCTCCGTGAGACTCACGGATATACTTACGGAGTCTACTCAAGCGTAAGTTCTGATGAGATCTCCGGTTCGTTCAGCGCCGGCGGTGATGTCAACGGCAACGCTACCGACAGTTCTTTCGTACAGATGCGCTTCGAACTGCAGAACATGATGGACGGAGACTATACCGAGGATGATCTGAAGAAGTTCAAGACCATGTATGCCGGAGACTTCTCCCGTTCGCTGGAATCATCAGGAACCATAGCCAGCTTCGCTTACTCGGTTGAGCGTTACGGTCTGCCCGATGACTACTACGCTACCTATCTTCAGAGACTGGATGCCCTGACGCTCGACGATATCCGTGCCGTGGTGGCCAAGTATTTCGATCCGGACAACATGTACTGGTTCTGCGTGGGTGACCCTTCCGTACTGCCGGCTCTGGCCCAGTATGACTCCGACGGAGTGGTAGTAGAGCTTGACTTCGAGGGCAATCCCATTGAGCGCAAGGAGGTTGCAGCCGACGTGACTGTCCAGACCGTGTTCGACAACTACATCAACTATCTTGGCGGCCGTGAGCTTATTGACGGCATCAAGGACATGACTACCCAGACGGACATGACTGTCCAGGGTATGACCATCTCCAATACTGTCAAGATTATCCCTGCCGAGAAGGCATTCTCGCAGACACAGTCCATGGGTGGACAGGTGATGTCCAAAATCAAGTTGGTGAATGGCAAACTTACTGTGACCTCTCCTATGGGCGGCTCTCAGGAACTGACTGATCCGGCTCAGATAGCGACAGTGGTGAGTGAGAGCGACCTGTATCCTTTCCCTGAGGTGCTCGGCACTGACGGCTATGAGCTGACAGGTATCGAGACCCTGGACGGACGTGATGCATATAAGGTTAAAAGCACATCCGACAACGGTGCTGTGACCATTGATTATTACGATGTGGAGACAGGAGCCAAGGTCAAGACTGTGGAGTCAGCCATGGGACAGTCTGCTGAGACCTATTATGTAGAGTATCAGAAGACCAAATACGGCATCATGTATCCTTCAGTCATGAAGATGGTCATACCTCAGATGGGCGAGGTGGAAGCCGATGTCGTTAATGTCAAGATCAACTCCAAGCTCAAAGCCAAGAAGCTCTAATATTTCATAAGACACGCAAAGCAGAGGTCATTGGTTTTCCGCCAATGGCCTCTCTTATTCTTATTAGATTATGGCAGTTACCGGAACAGGAGACTTGACAGTTGGCGGCATCACATCGACACTGCTGCGCTTCACCCTGCCCATGATGCTGGGCTCGCTGATGCAGCAGTGCTACAATATAGCCGATACCCTCATAGTCGGCCGCTGTATAGGCCCGGAGGCCCTTGCGGCGGTGGGCTCGGCCTATGCGCTGATGGTTTTTCTGACATCGGTGCTGCTTGGACTTGCCATGGGCAGCGGTACTGTATTCTCCCTGCAGTTCGGTGCAGGAAACTTTCGCGGTCTAAGGCGCAGCATCTACGTCTCGCTGGTGTTGATCGGTTGTGTGACCGCAGTCCTGACAGCCGCGGCATTTCTCCTGATAGATCCGATTCTGCGCCTGCTGCAGGTGCCTTCGGAGATTTACAGCATGCTGCGGATATACCTGCTGATAATCTTCGGAGGCATACCGCTTACCTTTTTGTATAATTTCTACGCCGCCCTGCTCCGGGCCGTGGGAGACTCAGTTACACCGCTGTGGTTTCTCGGAATCTCAGTCGTGCTCAATATCGGCCTTGACCTACTATTTATCCTGGTATTTGACATGGGGGTAGGAGGAGCGGCCCTGGCAACGGTAATGGCTCAGGGTGTGTCGGCGATAGGACTGATGCTCTATGTACTCGGGCGCAGACCGGAACTGAGGTTGCGTAAGGAGGATATGCACTTTGACAGAGTGTCCGTAAAGGAGATCGTCTCGTTCTCGTCGCTGACATGCGTACAGCAGTCTGTGATGAATTTCGGAATCTTGATGGTCCAAGGCCTGGTCAACAGTTTTGGAACGGCCGTGATGGCTGCGTTTGCCGCCGCTGTAAAGATAGACTCTTTCGCCTATATGCCGGTACAGGAGTTCGGCAATGCTTTCTCCACCTTCGTGGCGCAGAATTTCGGAGCAGGCAAGCAAGCCCGCATCCGCCGCGGTGTCAGGAGCGCGTTTGTTACATCCGTGCTCTTTTCTCTGGCAGTGTCCGTAGCGGTCTTTTTGCTGGCCCGTCCGCTGATGCTGATTTTTGTCAGGGCAGAAGAGACTGAGATCATCCGCATCGGAGTTCAGTATCTACGTATTGAGGGCGTCTTCTATTTCGGCATAGGCATCCTCTTTTTGCTTTACGGTTACTACAGGGCTATCCGTATGCCAGGAATGTCAGTCGTGTTGACAGTCCTGTCACTAGGTACACGAGTAGTCCTGGCTTATGCATTGGCGGCCATACCCTCAGTAGGTGTGACCGGTATCTGGTGGTCCATTCCGATAGGTTGGGCACTTGCGGATGCTGTCGGCATTATATACTATTTCCGTCTCAGGCAGCGGGGGTGCGGAGCGGAGCATTGATAAATTAATTAACTTTACGGACTGATATGAGCGTAATGAAGAATATAATAATCATAGGCGCCACGTCCGGTATGGGCCGGGCAGTGGCGGAGATATACCTGGCCCAGGGACATAGGGTAGGAGTTACCGGCAGACGTACTGCCTTGCTGGAGGAGTTCGCCTCGGCGGCACCTGCTGGCAGGGTCTTTACAAGGACATTCGACGTGTCGTCAGGGGATGCCGCTGCTCAGCTGGCCTCTCTCGTGGAGGAGATGGGCGGAGTGGATATCTGCCTGTATTCGTCCGGCTTCGGACATACCAATACGGCTCTGGAACCGTCTCTGGAGCTTGGCCAGGTGGAAGTCAATGCGGAAGGATTTGTCCGCTGTGCCGTGTGGCTGTTCAATTACTGGGCCGGAAACGGACTTAAGGGGCATCTGGCCGTGCTTTCGTCCGTGGCTTCCATACTGCCGCTCGGAGTGTGCCCGGCGTATTCGGCGACAAAAGAGTTCGATGCTTTTTACACAAAGGCTCTCAGACAGTTGGCCGTCATCAGGAAGGCGGATATAAAGTTCACAGTCATCAAGCCGGGCTTTGTGGATACGGATTTCATACACGGGCGGCATTTCCCCATGACTATACGCAGGGAAGATGCCGCCGCTAAGATCGTACGTGCGATAGAGCACAAGAAAAAAACAGCGGTGATAGACGGACGCTGGGCCGCGCTGGGCCTGCTGATGCGTTTGATTCCGTCTCCGCTGTGGAACTGGGGAGGCCGCTTTTTCAGGCCTTACCAGGACATGTTTTAATACCGGACTACAGTTCCTCGAAATCTACGTTTGAGAACTGTCCTCCCTCCTCTCTTTCCCTGGGAGCAAGTCTGTCCTCCTCCGTGCGCTCCACGACAGGGCATCTCTCCTTTATGTAGGCTATGACTTCCTCAAGTCCCTGAGAGAACTTCTCGAAGTCTTCCTTGTACAGGAAAATCTTATGTTTGTCGTATGCGAAGCGTCCGTCCTTTTCGATCCTTCTCTTGCTCTCGGTGATAGTGAGATAGTAATCATTGCCCTTGGTGGCTTTTACGTCGAAAAAGTATGTCCTTTTTCCAGCGCGGACAGGCTTCGAGTACACATCGTCGCCGCTGCGCTCCATGGCAGCTGAGTTATCAATATCCTCTGAATACATTTTTATTAAATTTTACAAAATTTGTTACAAATATAGGGTTTTTTCTCATGTTCAAGTTATATTTGCAAAATGTTTTAAAAATAATGTATGATAAACCGTCGTCTGATAAGGATAAAAGTCTTTAAAGTTCTTTACAGTATGGTAGCTTCCGGCTCTGATTCTCTGGTAGAAGCCGAGAAGGCTCTCAAGTATTCGTGCGATAAGACACTGCACCTTTATTATTTTATACTCAATGCGGCGGTCGCTCTCGGCAATGCCGCTGAGGCCAGGATTCAGACCGGCCTCAAGAAGTTCAATCCCACTCCCGAGGAACGCAACCCCAACCGTAAGTTCGCTGATAACCAAGTATCGGCCTGGCTCAGGCAGAATGAGCGTTTCACGAAATACTGCGAGGATCACGGACTCGTGTGGACTGAGGATCTGGCCTTGGTGATAAGGAAGATACTGACGGCCTTGTCAGAGAAGGACTATTTCAAGGAGTACATGGCCTCGGAGACGCGGTCGATGGCGGAGGACTGTGACCTGTTTGTCAGGATATTCTCCGACCCGGAGCTCTTTGAGGACAATGAGGAGCTGGAGTCGTTCCTGGAGGACATGTCGCTTTTCTGGATAGACGATCTCGGCTATGTGCTCGGAGTGATAGTACGCAATCTTGAGACGTTGAAAAAGCGCGGGGAGATGCCGTTCCCGGATGTGTTCCTGAAGGATGACGACCGGGAGTTCGCCTATGAGCTGCTCAGGGCAGCAGTGACGGGCTATCACAAGTATATGGACATCGTGGTGGCCAATACCAGCAATTGGGATCCCGACCGGGTGGTCATCACCGACCTTACGCTCATAGTGCAGGGAGTGGCCGAGGCTGTGCGGTTCTCCAACATCCCCCTGAAAGTCACGATTAACGAGTACGTGGATATCTCCAAGTTCTACAGTACCGCCAACAGCCGCGTCTTTGTCAACGGCCTTCTGGACAGGATTCTGCGCAAGATGGTGGATACGGGAGAAATCGTAAAGACGGGCCGCGGTCTCATAGAAAGTTAGAAATTCTTACTATATTTGTTTCATATTTCAATTTAAATTAGCGACAAGAAAATGAATCTTATCACATTTTTACTTCAGACGCAGGCCCAGCCTGCCGCTCAGCAGGGCTCTTTCTGGCAGCAGTATTCGTTTGTAATAATGATGGTTCTCATCATCGTGGTGATGTATTTCTTCATGGTGAGACCTCAGCAGAAAAAGCAGAAGGAGATAGTCAAGTGGAGAGAATCCCTGAAGAAGGGCGACAAGATCGTTACAGTGGGCGGTATCTACGGTACGATAGCCGAGGTGAAGGACACTTTCCTTCTTGTGGAGGTGGACAACAACGTCAAGCTACGTGTTGACAAGACTTCTGTGGTGAAGGATATAACTGACGCTCAGAACAAATAGTCCTGTCAGAAGATGGCCTTGGAAAACGGGATATCAGGCGGTGAGAAAGAAAGCGGATGGAAGGACAGGAAAGAGTGGCTGATGCTGCTACTTTCTCTCCTTCTGGCTTTTATCGTGTGGCTGATACACAGTCTGTCGCTGCAGTATTCCGTTTTTCTGGAGTACAACGTGGAACTCAACTCCACGCTCCAGGGCAGGGCGCGCAGCTCTGTCTCCCAGGATGTCCTTATCGTCAGGGGAAAGTCTGACGGTTACTATATACTAAAGCAGAGGATAGGCAGGCGCAAGACGCTGCAGATCTCAGTGCCCCAGGACAATATGAAGCATCGTGACGGGGATGGGTTCTATGTGCTCAGCGAGGCTATAAAGAGCAACATAGTCGAGGCGCTGGGCGGAAACGTGGACCTGGAGTTTATAGTCACGGACTCACTTGATTTCATTTTCCCGAGGATAGCCAGTAAGAGGGTGCCGGTGGTGCCCAACTCCTCAATATCGTTCGAGCCTCAGTATATGTCGGTGGGCGGTATAGTGCTTCGTCCTGACAGTGTGGACATATATGGCGACGCGCGTCTGCTGGAGACCGTTGACTCGGTATTTACGGAGACCATATATGAGAAAGGTGTTGACGGCCCCATTCAGGGGCTTTGCGGCATCGTGCCGGTGCGCCGTATTACGTATTCCGAGAACACTGTGTATTATTCCATGGATGTGGTGCGCTATATTGAGGAGTCCTTGATGGTGCCAGTTACGGTTACCGGAGTGCCTGACGACAAGGATCTGATAGTCCTTCCATCGACTGTCACGCTTACGTTCAGAAGGACGTTCAGCTCACTCCGTTATACTCCTGAGGATTTTGTACTGGCGGTGGATTACGCCGATTTCGTCAGGACCATAGACTCTGAGATGGTACCCGGGCTGGTGTCCAGGCCTGAAGGTGTAATGTCATGGGAGATTGCACCCAGATACGTGGACTGCATATTGTTGGATCGGGGCAGTGACGGGACTGAACTATGAGGACTCTTGTAGTGACAGGCGGTATAGGCAGCGGCAAGAGCTACGTGGTACGGATGTTCGCCGCTCTTGGGATTCCGGTCTATGACGCGGACTTGAGGACCAAGCGGCTTTACGACGAGGACCGCGGACTGCTCGGTGCTCTGCAGGCTCTTCTGGGACCTGGCCTTGTCAAGGACGGCCGTCTGGACAGGCAGTATATGGCCGGCAGGATATTCTCGGACAGATGTCTGCTGGAGAAGGTGGAGGCACTGGTGTTTCCGGAAGTCATTGCGGATTTCAGGGCCTGGAAAGAGAGAGTGGCTGATGCTTCCTTTGTCATCATGGAATCCGCCATCTATCTGGAGAAACCGGCCCTTGCGGGTGTGGCTGATAAAGTGCTGACGGTCCTGTGCCCGGAAGAGATAAGGATCGGACGGGTAATGGCCCGCTCCGGCATGTCCAGGGAGCAGGTTCTGGCCCGGATGTCCAATCAGTGGAGCGATGAGCGCAGGACGGCGGCTTCGGATTACGTGATAGTCTCCGATTTCAGACATCCGCTCCTGCCTCAGGTGGAGGGTGTGTATATTGATATGAAATAACAACAGTTAATGTATATTGTTAAAGATTAAAGACATGAAAACAGATTTGCAGAAAATACTGGCAATTACAGGCGAGCAGGGCCTGTTTACCTATGTGTCACAGGCCAGGAACGGTATGATCGCCGAGTCCATGCTTACGGGCCGCCGCAGTGTGTTCGGCCCTCATGCCAAGGTATCTTCACTTTCGGATATCTCCATCTATACCGAGGACGGAGAGACACCCCTGAAGGACGTGCTTCTGAAGATGAAGGATGTGCTCGGTGAGGCCGATGCTCCGGATGCCAAATCAGATGCCAAGGTCATCAAGGAGTTCTTTGACAAGGCTCTGCCCGGATACGACGCCGACCGTTTCTATGTGTCGCACATGAAGAAAGTGCTCACATGGTACAATCTCCTGAAGAAATACGCCTCTCTGGATTTTGAGGAACCTGACGGAGACGAAGATAAGCCGGCTGAAAGCGGAGAGGAGTCCAAGGAGGAGAGATAGCCTATGGGTACCGGCGGAAAAAGAGTCCGGGTAGTGACGATGGGATGCTCGAAGAACCGTGTGGACTCCGAGCATCTTCTCAAGCAGCTCTCCTCGGCCGGTTATGAAGTGTCTCCGGAGGAGGTCCCTTTGGAGGATGCAGGTGTGGATATCCTGATAATCAACACCTGCGGCTTTATTCTGGATGCCAAGGAGGAGTCGGTGCAGGCCATTCTGGAGGCGGTGGACGCCAAGAAGCGTGGAGTCATCCGCCGCCTCTATGTGATGGGCTGTCTGTCGGAGAGATACCGGGATGAACTTCCTGCTGAGATACCCGAGGTGGACGGCTTTTTCGGGGCATTCTCCATTGAGCCTCTTCTGAAAGAGCTGTCGGTCAGGATGGATCCCGCTCTGGAGACCAGGCGCCATCTCACCACTCCCGGGCATTATGCCTATCTTAAGATATCCGAGGGATGTGACCGTCACTGTTCCTACTGTGCCATTCCCGGTATCCGCGGGCCACATGTCTCGGTTCCTGAGGAGAAACTGCTGGACGAGGCCCGCTCACTTGCGGACAGCGGAGTAAAGGAGCTGATAGTCATCGCTCAGGACACTACCTTTTATGGTCTGGACTTGTACGGACAGAGGCGGCTGGGCCATCTCCTGACCGGTCTCAATGATATTCCCGGCATAGAGTGGATAAGGCTGCTGTATGCCTATCCGGCGGCATTCCCCCATGATGTGCTGGAGATCATGGCGTCTTCCCCAAAGATGTGCAAGTATCTGGATATACCCTTGCAGCATTCGGCGGATCCGGTGCTCAGGGCCATGCGCCGTTCCATAGACGGACAGCAGACCCGCGCCCTGGTGGAGAAGTTCCGCAAGGAGGTTCCCGGCATCGTGCTCAGGACCACCATGATGGTGGGGCATCCCGGCGAAGGTGAGAAAGAGTTCGAGGACCTGCTGTCATTTGTGCAGGAGTACCGCTTCGAGCGGCTCGGGGCTTTTGCCTATTCCGAGGAGGAGGGCACCTGGGGGGCACAGAATTTGAAGGATTCGGTACCGGAGTCCGTCAAGCAGGAGAGGCTGGATGAGCTGATGGAGCTGCAGGCGGATATCTCGCTGAGGTACAATGAGAGCCGTATCGGAAGCGTGGAGAGGGTGCTGGTGGATTCTGTATCTGTTGAGGACGGGACTTTCACCGGCAGGACATCCCGGGAGAGTCCGGAGGTGGACGGAGAGGTGATAGTGCCGTATATCGGTTCCGCTCTGTCTCCAGGTGATTTTGTGGAAGTAAGGATTACAGGAGCAGACGAATATGACCTCAGCGGAGAGTTGCTGAAGTGATAAATCTAATCTGTGAGATATGATGAGAAAATATGTGTTTTCGACGATATTCTCAGTGCTGGCGGTAGTGGCGTGCGCCCCTCTTACATATACTCTGCCTGTAGAGAAGAGAGTTCAGTCTGCTGAGAATGTTGATTTTGCTGGAGCGTTGCCTGGTGTTGTCGCTCTTCTTCAGAACGATGGGACTGATTCTGTGCTGATATCAGCTCTGGCCTGCGGCATAGCCGAGGGACTGGAGGTGGATCTGGGACTTGATTCCGGCTCTGTGCCTGTCTTTATAATGAAAGCTGGAGATGTTGATTTCAGGGACAGTGCTCACAAGAAGTACCTTCATGATTATACAGGTGTTGATTTCCTGATAGTTGCGGACTCGCTGCGTATTGGTGAGTTCTCCGTTTCACATGTGCCGGAGCAGGCATATGTTCATAATCAGTTTCTGAAACAGACGCAGGTACACCTGCCATATTCGATAAAGGTGCTTGTGTTTGATGTGGACTCTCTCTTGCCTGTGGCCGATCTCAGCGAGTCGGATAATTTTGAATGGACGCTTATGGCCGAGTCCGAGATACCTGACCTCAGGGCAATAGAGAAAGTCAACAGTGAGCTGGAAGGATATTTCAGTACTATCGGTGTGACGATGGCTTCCGGACTTACGCCTCGCTGGGAGACAGTGAATGTCTCTCTCTATGTATACGACAATGATCAGTGGACTGAGGCATGCCGGTTGGCCTATCTTTTCGAATGGGAGAAAGCCATGGATATATGGATGGAATATGCAGCCAGTCCGGATACACGAAAAGCCGCCTGTGCCGCTTATAATATCTCCGTGGCGTGCGGTATTCTGGGAATGAATGATGTGGCTGAAGAGTGGCGGGTACGTTCGGAGGAACTGTTTAACCTTAATAGATAAAGTGATTATGATGCTGTCCATGACCGGATACGGCAAGTCCGAAGTTACGTCCGGCAACAAGAAATATACGGTGGAGATACGCTCGCTGAACGGTAAGAGCAGCGATATCTCTGTAAAGTCCCAGTTCCTGCCAAAAGACAAGGAACTGGAGTACAGGCAATATCTTACGCGTCGTCTGGTACGCGGCAATATCGATGTCTTTCTGACATCCGAGGCCGTGACCGGATCCGAAGCCCACAGGATAGACGGGGAAGTGTTCAAGGATTATTTCCGTCAGATGTCCGATATAGTGTCTTCTTTGGAATTGGACTGCAGGGAGGACTATATGGTATCCGTTTTGGTATCATCCGTGCTCCGTATGCCAGATGTGGTGTCTGCTGACAAGGATGAGATGACCCAGGAGGAGACAGCTGCATTGGACAAGGCTATGGAGGAGGCTGTGGATGCCCTGATTGCTTTCCGGACCCGCGAAGGCGCGGTACTCAGGACTGACCTGCTGACCCGCGTGGGCAATATTGAGCGCATCTTGTCAGAGGCTGAGGCCTTTGAGGCCGAGAGGGTACCGCTCATCCGTCAGAGAATACTCTCACGTATGGAGGAACTGTCCCTGACTCCTGACCATGACCGCCTGGAACAGGAGATGATATTCTATCTGGAAAAGCTGGATGTCAACGAGGAGAAGGTACGCCTCAGGCAGCATTGCCGCTATTTCCGTGATACTATGGACGTGGAAGAGTGTCCGGGCAAGAAACTGGGATTCATAGCGCAGGAGATGGGCCGTGAGATCAATACCCTCGGCTCCAAGTCCAATCATGCAGGTATGCAGGCCTGCGTGGTGCGGATGAAGGACGAGCTCGAGAAGATAAAGGAGCAAGTGCTCAACATTCTATAACCAATCACTAACCATTTCAATCCTATGAGACGTTTTATAATCACTGCAATGCTGGCCGTCCTTCCCGTCCTGGCCTATGCCGACGCCGAGGAGTCCCGTCTGCTCCGCTTTCCGTCTGTGGGAGGGAATCAGATAGTGTTCACCTATGCAGGAGACCTCTACACAGTACCTATTGACGGCGGTACGGCCGTAAGGCTTACCTCTGACGTAGGATACGAGATCTTCTCAAGGTTCTCTCCGGACGGTAAGACGATAGCCTTTACCGCCCAGTACGACGGCAACACCGAGGTATATACCATGCCCGCACAGGGAGGTGTACCTAAGAGAATCACCTATACAGCCACTGTTGACCGGGACAACATCGGAGACCGCGTAGGTCCCAACAACATCGTAATGGGCTGGACTCCTGATGGCAAGAACATAATCTACCGCACGCGGTGGTATGCCTTCTCGTCTCTCAGGGGACTGCTGTTCACAGTGCCTGCCGAAGGCGGTGAGCCGGTGCAGATTCCTACCACGGAAGGCAGCTTCTGCTCCTATTCCCCCGATGGTTCCAAGCTGGCCATGAACCGTATGTACCGTGAGTTCCGTACATGGAAATACTACAGGGGCGGTCAGGCCGATGACATCTGGATCAATACCGTAGGTACCACGCAGCTGGAGAACATCACCGACAACGATGCCCAGGACATATTCCCGATGTGGATAGGGGACAAGATTTACTTCCTCTCCGACAGGGACCGGATCATGAACCTCTTCTGCTACGATACGGCAACAAAGCAGACCAGGAAGGTGACCGACTTCACCGAGTACGACTGCAAGTTCCCTTCATTCTCCCAGGAATGGATTGTCTTCGAGAACGGAGGCTATATCTACAAATATTCCGTAAAGGACGGCAGCTGCTCCAAAGTACCTGTCTATCTCAATGACGAGGGAATCCTCGCCCGCGACGAGGTCAAGACATGGGACGGCTCCCGGAACAACAGGGCCTCATTCTCCCTCTCGCCTGACGGCAGCCGCGTGCTGACTACTTTCAGAGGCGATGTGTTCTCAGTTCCCGCAGCAGAGGGTGCTGTCTACAACTTTACCCGCACCCCGGGCGCACATGACCGCGACGCCGTGTGGTCTCCCGACGGACAGTGGATTGCATGGCTTTCCGACGAGAGCGGGGAATACCAGGTATACGTCATGCCCTACAATGACCCTGACGGCAAGATCTGCCTGACCTCATTCGAGAGCGGATATCCTTCCTCACTGACCTGGACTCCCGACTCGAAGAAACTTTATCTGACTACAGAGAAAAAACAGCTCCTTTCAGTTGACATCGCAACCAAGGAAGTGCGGACCGTATTTGAAGGCCGCTGGGGCGGAGTCCGCAGATTCGCCTTCTCGTATGACGGAAACTGGCTCGCATACGGTACCGGAACCGAATCCGGAGCGTCAGTTATCTATCTGATGAATCTTGCTACGGGAGAGAGTACCCCCGTCACTTCGTCATGGTACAATTCTTCATCGCCCATGTTCTCCGAGGACGGCAAGTATCTCTTCTTCACTTCTGCAAGAGATCTTCGCGCCATCTATTCCTCAGTAGAGTGGAATGCGGCATATTCCCTCGGAAGTTACCTCTTCGCCCTGCCCCTGACCAAGGACGCCGGGGATCCGACCGTGATAAAGGGCGACGAGTATGTTCCCGCTGCACCTGAGGCGGATAAGGAGCCTGCGGCAGTAAAGAAAGGCAAGAAAGGTGCTGCTAAGGAAACCGCTGCGGCAGAGCCGATGAAAGTGGATTTTGACGGCATAGTGGAGAGGGCTGTCGCTCTTCCTGTGGAAGGCGGCTATGCCCGTCCCCTCGCTGCTTATGACGGAGCATTGTATTACAGGTCTTCTGACGGTGTCAAGAAACTCAGTCTGTCGGACCTCAAGACTACAGATGTGACCAAATACGGTGTACTGGCGATGACTCAGGACCATTCCAAGGCCCTCGTTTCGGATAAAGGCAAATATTATGTGGTGTCCACTTCCGGATTTAAGGCCGACAAGCAGGTGCCTATGAGCGACATCCGCCTGACCGTGGATTACCATAAGGAATGGAAGCAGATCTACGATGAGACCTGGAGGGTATACCGCGACTATTTCTATGTGGAGAACATGGTGGGCCGCGACTGGAACGCCATTCACGACAAGTATGCCGTAATGCTGCCTTACGTGCAGTACCGTCAGGACCTGACATATCTGATCGGAGAGATGATATCCGAGCTCAATACCGGACACTGCTATGTGACTACCGGCGAGACACCTGCGGCAGAGAAACTGCCTGTCGGCCTGCTCGGAGCCCGCATTGCAAAGGATGAGACCGGATATTTCCGTATCAACAAGATATTCGAGAGCGTAACCTGGGGAGACGAGCGCCGTTCGCCTCTCGGAGAACCCGGCCTGGGTGTGAAGGAGGGTGACTATATCCTCGCTGTCAACGGAATCCCCGCATCGGAGCTGGGTACCATCTATGAGGCCCTCGTCGGACGCGTCGGTGTGACAACGGCCCTTCTGGTCAATTCGTCAGCATCTGAGGAAGGTGCCCGCACCATCTATGTGGATCCTATCGCAGACGAGACCCAGCTGGCATACTATGACTGGGTACAGAACAATATCCGCAAGGTCGAGGAGATGTCCGACGGCCAGATAGGCTACATCCACATTCCGGACATGAGCGTGGCAGGACTGGATGAGTTCACCCGCCTGTTCTACTCGCAGTTGGACAAGAAGGCCCTGATCATAGATGACCGTATGAACGGCGGCGGAAATGTGTCGCCTATGATACTGGAGCGTCTGCAGAGGGAGGTATACCGCATGAACATGTACCGCAACGGCAGCGAGCAGCTGGCCACCATACCTGAGTCCGCACATTACGGACCCAAGGTCTGCCTGATCGACAAGTACTCCTCTTCCGACGGTGACCTCTTCCCCTACGGATTCCGCCAGCTCGGTATCGGTAAGCTGATCGGTATGAGGACATGGGGCGGTATCGTCGGCATCTCCGGCTCGCGCCCCTATCTCGACGGCCAGGATGTCCGCACCCCGTTCTTCACATCTTACTCCACCGAAGGTGACTGGATTATCGAGAATCACGGAGTGGATCCCGACATCGAGTGCGACCTCAATCCATTCGAGGACTATCTCGGCAACGACGCCCAGCTCAACAAGGCCGTAGAGGTTCTTCTCCAGGAACTCCAGAACTGGAAACCCCTGCCCGGAGTGCCTGAGGCACCTGTAAGGTAGGTGTCCGACCGTAGAATATATCAATGCCCCGGATGTCGCGAGTGTTCGGGGCATTTTTTTCGACTCATGTAGTGCGGCTGCGACGTTATAGGGGAGACCAGGGGAGGTGGGCGATGACGCGGTTGCGGTAGACGAGGTAGGCTCCGTCGGGGGCGTTGTTGACGGAGGGCCAGTCTCCGCAGAGAACATATATGTCGTTTAGCATGGCTTTGGTTATGCTGTCGGCACTTTCAGCAACTTTATCCTGATAAAAATCAAATATATCGCTGTCACCTTCTTTAAGGGCTATCAACGGCGGCGGAAGTTCCGTATCAGCATGGCTGTATGTCGTAATGAAGTCCAAGGTGGAAGCGATACACGCAGAACAGTCCGGAACACTGACGAATATGATTATCGGCTCTCTGTTGTCAGTGTCCACGGAAAAAAAGTCGGAGGAGAAGTCCGGATATTGTTCTGATGTGCTGTCGCTTTCGGCAAAAGCCTTTTCGTAGTCAATGTTTAGAAAGGACTCGAGAGTCTTGACGGCCGATGAATCTGCCAATTCAGGGGTGGAAGTGCTGGAGTTATCCTGACTTCCTCTGTTTCCGCATGACATAATTGCCAATGAGGCAATAGTGATTAATAAAAGTCTTTTCATCTCAAAAGGTATTTATAGAAGACGTTCTCACCTTCACGGTCTGTGCCGAAAGCATATATGTAACGGCCGTCGTTACTCAGTGACATGGACGTGACATAATGGTCGATATAGTATGAGTCAATAAAGTTGCCGTTCCAGTCGAACTTAAAAATCCATGATTTGAGATGCGAGGTGTCAAAATCATTTTTATAAGACAGAAGATTGCCATTAAAACTTACGTAAAAAAAGCTTTCATCATGGCAGAACGACGAGTAGGCTGCAGGTATGGTGTTGAGAAAGACAACATCTCCGTCGTCTTCAATCAGATATTTCTGAGACGGCATCTCCGGACCGAGGATTTCTCTCAGTGGATTGAGTCGAAGGTCATAAATCTCCAGTTCGGGCTTATAAGTATTGACGAATACAATTCTGTCATTGATGTGAGAAATAAAAAAAGTAGAATAAGAGACGTTGAATGTATCATATTCGTAACTTGAGGAGTCTTCATACACGTAATTGCTGTCTGTGATGATAAATCTGGGGCCGTTATTGTCGATCCCGTATTCTTTGTTGATGAAGCAGTAAGGATTTAAGGCCAGCAGTCTGCCTTTATAGGGTAGTTTATATTGCGACAATACAGACAGGGGTCTGAGTTCCGGTTTATATGAATCGTCATAAACTGCATCGTGAATAGGAATAACAGCAATTCTGTCTTTTTGGAAATCTTCGACAGTTATAGTGTCATTGTTGAAAAAGAAATTGACATCAAGCATCTCTACTGGGCCGTTGCCGCGACGTAAGAAATTCTTCAGCAGACGGTTTTCATTTAGATTATACAATCCTAAAAACCATTCCGAATTTTTGTTGCATACCACGGCAATGCTGTCTTCGCAGATGTAAATCTTTTGTGCGTAAATAGGTATATTGAAGTTGAGGTCTTCAGAAATCAGCGTGTTTGCTGTGTCCTTTACTGTATGGTCCAATGTCATGACAGGAACATTACCGGTGTTCTGCTCTGAGCAGGACACCAGCAATGCACCAGCCACGGCGGCAAGACCTATAGCGAGAGACTTTTTGTTGAGTCTGGTTTTCATGGCGTTTAGTTTTAAAAGTTACGCATCAAAGTTAAACAATAAAAACAAAAACAAAAAAATCTGCGGGTTTACTGAGAACTTTTTATCTTTGTATGTTGTAAAATACGCAGAGAAGATGGAAGACTTGAATAGACAGCAGCAAGGCGCGGCTGAGACAGCCGTGCAGAAGAATTTCCTGGAAGAGATTATCGAGAATGACCTGGCTTCGGGCAGGGTGGAGTCGGTGATGACCCGCTTCCCGCCGGAGCCGAACGGTTATCTGCATATCGGCCATGCCAAGAGCATCTGCCTCAATTTCGGCCTGGCCCGTAAGTACGGCGGACGTACCAATCTCCGCTTCGACGACACCAACCCCGTGAAGGAGGACACCGAGTACGTGGACTCCATCAAGGAGGATATCAAGTGGCTCGGCTTCGACTGGGCCGGTGAATACTACGCCTCCGACTATTTCCAGCAGCTATATGACTGGGCCGTGGTGCTGATAAAGAAGGGACTGGCCTACGTGGACGACCAGACCCAGGAGGAGATCCGGCAGAACAGGGGCACGGTGCAGCAGCCCGGAACGGATAGCCCGTGGCGCAACCGCAGCGTGGAGGAGAACCTGGACCTGTTCGAGCGGATGAAGAACGGGGAGTTTCCCGACGGATCCAAGGTACTCAGGGCCAAGATAGACATGGCCCATCCCAACATGATGTTCCGCGACCCTCTGATGTACCGCATCATCCATGCTCACCACCACCGTACCGGAGACAAGTGGTGCATCTACCCGATGTACGACTATGCCCACGGGCAGTGCGACTCGATAGAGCACATCACCCATTCGATTTGCACCCTGGAGTTCGACGTGCACCGTCCGCTCTACGACTGGTTCATAGAGCAGTTGGGCATTTTCCCCTCGCATCAGTATGAGTTCGCCCGCCTGAACCTAACCTATACCGTTATGAGCAAGCGCAAGCTCCTGGAACTGGTGCGCAACGGCTTTGTCAGCGGCTGGGACGACCCCCGCATGCCGACCATCTGCGGTATCCGCCGCAGGGGCTATACCCCCGAGAGTATCCGCAATTTCGCAGAGAAAGTGGGAGTGGCCAAGAGGGACAACCTTATCGACCTCTCGCTCCTGGAGTGGTGCCTGCGCGAGGACCTGAACAAGCGCTCCAACCGCTATATGGTAGTCACCGACCCCGTCAAGTTAGTCATTACCAACTGGAATGACGGTGAGTGCAGCGCGGCCACCGAGACAGAGACCGGCCGGACCGAATACTGCATTGCTCCTAAGAATCCCGAGGATCCCGAGGCAGGGCAGAGGACTATCCTCTTCGGCCGCGAGCTCTACATCGAGAGGACCGATTTTATGGAGAATCCTCCCAAGAAGTTTTTCCGTCTGCGTCCCGGCGGAGAGGTGCGCCTGAAATACTCCTACATCGTCAAGTGCGAGGAGGTGGTCAAGGACGCGGAGGGCAATATCACCGAGATCCGCTGTACCTATGACCCGACCACCAAGCCAGGTAGCGGCACATGGCGCTCGGTCAAGGGTACGATTCACTGGGTCAACGCCACCCAGTGCGAGAAGGTGCGCCTGAGACTCTACGACCGGCTCTTCACCGAGGCCGACATGAGCGGCATACCGGAGGGCAAGGACTACAAGGCATATCTCAATCCTGACTCTCTCAGGGAGGTGGATGCGCTTGCCGAGCCCGGCCTGCTGGAGGACGCTTCCGGCATCGCCGTGCAGTTCGAGCGCAACGGCTACTATATCAAGGACAAGGACTCTGCACCGGAGCTGCCGGTATTCAACCGCGCTACGGGACTCAAGAGCAGTTTCTAAAGTTAATGGAATATGCTCTGGGTTCTGTCAGCGGTCATAGGGCTGTTAATAGGAGCGGCGGGGGCTTGGATTATCCAGGCCTCTGCCCGTAAGAAGGATGCCGCTTTGGCTGAGGCAGATCTGAAAGTGGCTCAGTCCAGGGCTCAGATGCTTGAAGACAGTCTGGCTGAGCAGAAGGAGGCCCGTAAGGCGGAAGTCGAGGCCATGCGCCGCGAGTATGACGAGAGGCTGCAGAAGATGGTGCTGACTTTCAAGGATTCGGCCTCAGCCATTCTTAAGGAGAAGTCTCAGGACCTTTCCGCCGCCAATTCCGAGCAGATAAAGAATATTCTGGACCCTTTAGGCAAGAAAATGGAGGAATTCCGCCGCGCCGTGGAGGAGTCCAAGGAGAAGTCATTGAAGAACAGCGCGTCTATTGAGCAGCAGATCCGCTCGATGATGGAGCAGACGGCGGCTGTCGGCAAGCAGGCGGACAATCTGGCTACGGCTCTGCGCTCCAATAACAAGGCGGTGGGTAATTGGGGGGAGGTCATCCTGCTCAATCTTCTGGAGGGGATGGGGCTGCAGGAAGGAATGGATTATGTGCAGCAGGAGACGATTAAGGATATGGACGGCCGGACTGTCCTGTCCGATGAGAGCGGCCGTAGACTCGTGCCGGACGTTGTGCTTTATCTTCCGGAGAACAAGGCTGTGGTCATCGATTCCAAGGTGTCTCTGGACGGATACATCGATTACAGCAACAGTACGGATGACACTGGTCGGGCTGTCGCGCTGGCGTCTCACCGCAGGAGTGTGGAGGCTCACGTAAAAGAACTTTCCGACAAGAACTACAGTCAGTACATCCGTCAGACCGGTCGCGATTCGCTGGACTATGTGGTGATGTTCATGCCCAATGAGGGCGCTTTCCAGCTGTATTACCAGAATTTCCGCGAGGACTGGCACAAGGCTTTTGACAAGAAGGTCATCATTACCGGCGAGTCGAATCTTTTTGCCATGCTGAAGATTATCGAGAATACCTGGATAAGGGTCAATCAGCAGAAAAATACCGAGGAGGTGATGCGTCTGGCTTCTGAGCTGCTGGACAGGGTAGGGAAGTTTGCCAATACCTTTGACGACATGGGAGTTGTCCTGGGCAAGGCTACTGCTAAGTTCGAGGAGGCCCGCAGGGTGCTTTCCGGAAGGGTCTCAGTGGTGTCGACGGCCAGAAAACTGGAGAAAAAAGGGGTGCAGGTAAAGGCTTCCTTCCATGCTGCTCTTCTTGGTGAAAGCATTGAGGATGACTCTGATGCGGAGAATAATGTAAATAAAGACAATCAATAGGTATGAAAAGTGTTGTCATTATCTGTATAG
Organism: Candidatus Coprenecus pullicola; assembly: GCA_018711925.1. GTDB lineage: Bacteria > Bacteroidota > Bacteroidia > Bacteroidales > UBA932 > Coprenecus > Coprenecus pullicola. The sequence goes on along the minus strand of DVHR01000032.1, from coordinate 5,295 downwards.
TTGCCGTGAGCGTGCTTTGTGCGGTGTTGGCAGTATCCTGCGGCAATCGGCAGAAGAAATCAGAAACATCAGGAACTGGAGCTGAGTCTCCTTTTACAGTGGAGGATCTGCGTTCCAAACGGCAGGGAATGATACGGGCTGAAGGTACCGGGAAATCGTCATCCGTGGAGATGGCCACCCAGATAGCCCGCATGAATGCCCTTACTGTCCTGGCCGGGAAGCTGTCACCGGCTGATACGACTGATTATGAGTCTCAGGACGGCAGTAAGGTGCAGAGAACAACGGTTCAGACGCCTGTGGCAGAAGCCACACTGGTGGACAGGCGCGTTTTCCACGACAAGAAGACCGGCGTGTTTACTGTCTGGGTTCTGATTGAGGCCAGTATGGACAATAACTGATGAGTATGCGCAGAATCGTAGTCGCACTGATATTGCTGTCGGTTATCCAGTTGTCCATGCCTGTCCCGCTCAGGGGGCAGCAGTTCCTTTGGGATGTGGATCTGAAGTTCGGTTTTGACAACCGGGAATATTCGTCTTTGACGACATCCCCTTCCGGAACGATATTCGGAACGGTGCTTTCGCCCAAGGTGGGTCTTGGATTCGGTGACGGACATGCCGTCTACGCGGGAGTGGACATCACGCGGTATTTCGGTAAATCGGATCCGGCCCTGTTGTTCGATTATCTGATTTATTACCAGTATGACGGGGAGCGCTTTAAAGTCAATGCGGGGGCTTTCCCCAGAAAACGTATGACAGGCTATTATCCGGAGGCGTTCTTCGATGACCGTTTCTTCTTCGACGGCAGCATAGAGGGGGCTTTGCTGGGCTATGCCGGCAAGTATTGGCGGGTGGAAGGTGTCGTGGACTGGGTCGGTCTTATGGACGAGGATACAAGGGAGCAGTTCTTGGTGTATTCTTCCGGCAGTTTCGGAGTACCGTGGCTCAGTCTGTCCTACAGTTTCATGATGAATCACTATGCCAATACCGCCTCGTTCAGCGGCGGGGTGGTGGACAATGTGTGGCTGTATCCTCACCTTGCATCAGATGTGTCTGAGTATCTGCCTCAGAGGATGAGTCTGACACTGCGGGCCGGCTGGATTCAGACATTCCAGAATGACCGTTTCAGGAAGCAGGGCTACACTATGCCCGGCGGTTTTCAGGGTGAGGCCGCGTTTGGGTATTACGGCTTCGGAGTCCGCAATACGGTCTATGTGGGAAAGAACCTTATGCCTTTCTACGGAGCTGAGGATATAGAGGGCAAGGTATATGGCAGCGGTCTGTATTACGGAGATGTGTTCTACAGTACGGATTCGGGTGTCTACAACCGTCTGGAAATATCTTACAGTTACGATTTCAGGGATTTCCTTAGTCTGAAAGTGGCCTCTGTGCATCATTACGACGGATACGGCTGGGGATGGCAGCAGCTGGTTCAGCTGACGGTCAATCTCAACAATTTCCAGTTTCCGTTAAAATCCAGGACCGGTCACCCCCGCCGTCACCACTAATGAGGCTGTGAGTCAGCCACAAATCTGTACGATATGCGTAGATCAGAGATTCCGGAAGTAAATGCACAGTTGCAGCAGTACGTGGCAGAGAATGTTCTGCCAAGATATGACAGTTATGACAAGGCTCATTCACGCAGGCACATACAGTCGGTTATTGACCAGAGTATGGAGATTTTCCGAAAGTTGTCTGCCGGTCAGATGGACGGCGGTCGCCGCTATGAGCTGAATCCTGACATGGTCTACGCCATAGCCGCATATCATGACATAGGTGTGTGCGAGGGACGTGAGTACCATCATCTGTCGTCCGGCAGGATGCTGGAGGAGGATGTCAGGCTTAGGCAATGGTTCACAGAGGAGCAGATGCACGTGATGCGGGAGGCCGTCGAGGATCACCGCTCGTCCAATAAATCCTGGCCGCGCTCCATCTATGGCCGGATAGTCTCGGAGGCAGACAAGGTGATAGACTTTGATACTGTATTTTCCCGCGCCATACTTTATGCCCGCGCCCATTACTCCGAGATGACAGATGAGGGAATATTTCGGAAGAGTTACGGTCATCTGCTGGACAAATACGGTGACGGAGGCTACATGCATCTGCAGTTTTCCGATTCCCCTAATGCCGTGCGTCTTGCTGAACTGCGCGAGAAGTTGCGTGACCCGGAGCTGATGCGGCGGGAATACAGCCTTTTCGAGGTACATCCGCTTGAGCCGTTCATGCCTGAAAACGCGCGGGTGCTCCTGCTCGGCTCATTTCCCCCTCCTCATGAGAGATGGTCCATGGAGTTCTTCTACCCCAATTTCCAGAATGACATGTGGCGCATCATGGGACTGCTCTTTTACGGTGACAAGGAGCATTTTGTAGTGCCGGGGCAGAAGTGTTTCGACTATGATCGGGTGGTGGATTTCTGCCGCCGGAAAGGCATTGCCCTGTACGATGCGGCCTATATGGTCAAGCGTTTGCGCGGCAACGCCTCCGACAACTTTCTGAAAATCATCGAGCCTACCGACATCCGATCTCTCCTGTCCCGGATGCCCTTGTGCCGGACGGTCGTCTCCACAGGCGGCAAATCAGCCGAGCAGATCGCCTCTATCCTCAATGTACCCGTCCCTCCGGTCGGCGGCTCCGTCCATTTTACCCTACCTGCAGAGTCACGATGTGTTCTCGAGGAATATTCCTCTCCAGGCAGTCCTGAGCATCTGTCAGAACCGAAAGCTGCCCGTACAGTGAGATTTTACCGGATGCCCTCCTCCTCCCGCGCATATCCGCTGCCGTTGGAGAAAAAAGCCGCCGCCTACTCCACAGCCCTCATTTCCCTTTAGGGTCTGTTCCTTTTGCCATAACCGTTATGCTTTATATTCATTGGGATAAAAACTGTCCCAACCAGAGATGTCTGTCGTATTCACGGTCATCGGACTTCAGAAGTCCAGCAAAGAGAGCTTAGAAAAATGCCTGATAATAAGTGAATCAAATACGGACCGTATGAGACACACTGATATGATTATGGAAAATCTTTGAGAAATTATTGTATCTTTGAGAAATTATTGTATCTTTGAGAAATTATTTTTAAAACTTACTGTTATGAAAACTGTTAATTTCTCTTTGTCTTTACTGTTGTGTTTTCTTATTGTCGGTTGTGGTGAAGGTCCTCTGCCCGGAGTGATATGGGACATCGCTCCTTTTGAGATTACTATATGCGCCGTGGATGAGTCCGGTAATGATTTGCTGGACCCTGACGCACCTAATACCTTGGCCAATTGCGATATTACCGCGGTATATGACGGTCAAGCCTATAAACTTGATGAGATGGTACAGACGAAAGCCTATATGGCCTGCTTCAAGGGACTTTACAGTGCGGTTACTCCGGACGGTTTGCATTGTATCAGATTGGGAGAGTTCAACGGAGACGATATTTTCGAGAACAGCACCATAGTGATAGATTGGGGGAACGGCGGGGATTGTGATACGATAGTATTCAATCATGATTTCTGGTGGAAGAATCATAAGCCTCATCAAAGTACCCATGTCAGCCTGAACGGCTCTGAGTTTGTGGAATCGGAATATGTCTCTGTAGTGATGCCCGTGATGGTGTGGGATTTCGTGCCGGTCGATATCGCGGTGATGGTACAGGATGCCGAGGGCAATGACCTGCTCAATCCGGAAATCCCGGGCAATCTGTCTGATAATGACATCACGGCTGTCTTTGAGGGGAATACCTATGAACTGGACGTGGATGCTGCGACGAAAGCTATCCTGGTGACGTTTCACGGACTGCTCACCGATCAGTATGACAGCGGCATATATGCCGGCAGATATTATCTGAAGTTCGGAGAGTTCGCCCGGGATGAGAACTATACCAAGGAGTTTGTCTTGGACTGGGGCGACGGCAGCAAGCGTGATACCGTGACATTCACCCAGTCGTGCGTATGGCAGGGCAATATGCCGGATACTGCCACTGAGATCAGCCTGAACGGTTCGGAACCGGTTGATGGCTGCACAGTGACAATCGTGAAGGAGGCGGAACAGGAGGGTGGCGTCCGCAATCAGTATCTATAGTGCTTGAGGACGCGGATGGCGGCTTCGGCCTGGTCCTGGCCGAACTCCCATGCCCTTTCGAGGAAAATGCGGGCGGAGGTGTATTTCTTCGGGGTGCCCTCACCGTCGAAGTACATGCGGCCGAGCTTGAGCAGGGCCGGGCCCACGTTGCGGTTGGCTGCCTTGTGATAGTACTGGAGCGCAGTGGAGTAGTTTTTTGGCCATAGTAGTAGTCGCCCAGGAACAGTCCGGCCAGGGATGAACCTCTGTCAAGGGCATTGCGCAGGGTCTGAACACCTTTGCCTGCGGAGCCGTGCTCTATATCCAGGCGGCCCAGCCATGCCGAGCAGTCCGGATTGCCTTCATCGTCACCCTCTCTGAACAGGCTGAGTGCCTGATCGTACTCTCCCATCTCGTAGAAAACTTCTCCCATACAGGCATATCCCTGAGTCTCTCCGTTCTCGATGGCCTCGCGGTAGTATTCGGCGCACCGTTCCATATTCTGCTCTCCGAATCTGCCGGCGTAGTAGAGCAGTCCCAGGTTGCAGGCGCAGATCCAGCTGCCGTGCTCTATGCCTTCGAGGTATATCTGTCTGGCTTCGTCAAAATGTCTCTGACGCTCAGCCGAGAGACCGGCCATCTTCCATGCCCATTTCAGACCTTTTTCTGCAGCGTCACGGTAATACGATTTGGCGTGCTGGAGGTTGATTTCCATGCCGTTTCCATAGTAACACATGGCTCCGATTGCGGCTATGCAGCCGGTGTGTCCCATACTGTGCCCTTTCCAGTAATAGTCCCATGCCTTATTGTAGTCCTGGGATATGCCGGCTTTGCCGTAGAAATACAAGTCTCCGGCTTTCTTGCAGCAGTCTCCGCTGCCTGACTTTATACCCTGCTCGAAGATTTTAAGCGCCTTACGGCCTTTATCCTCAATAGTGTACAGGACGCCCAGCTCGCGGAGGCACCAGAGGTCATTCTTATCTGCCCCGCGTTCGTACCATTTCCAGCCTTCTTTCCTGTTTTCAGGCAGGCCGTAGACTCCTTTGTAATAACCCCAGGCCAGTGTCTTGATGGCGTGGATGTTGCCACGGAGGGCTTCGGCGGTGACTCTGTCTACGTTGATAACGTAGTCGTTTTTCGGAAAACCATCAGTGCCGTCATATACAATGTCCTCTTCTTCCTCTCCGTCATCCTCGTCTCCGTCTCCAAAATCTACTTCGTCGTCATCTTCATCGTCCTCTTCCTCATCATCATCTTC
>DVHR01000031.1 GCA_018711925.1 Candidatus Coprenecus pullicola | reverse complement strand
CCGATTAATATCGGGCTCGGTCCATCATTATGCAACTTCTCCGGTTCCGTGCCGCAGATATCCATCTTATTCAGCTCATTAATCAGCTTTTGCCTTTCCTTCCGTTTTTCTGCAATCTCTCTGTCAAACTTTTGAGAGTTGTCAGTACCTCCCAACAAATCAATTGTATTGTCGTAATTGAAGGTGTAGATATGCTTTATTCTCAGACCAATCAGTTTACGATGGCATTCAAGCGAAGGATTCTCATCCACGACTTTGCCGTTCAATACGACTACATATCCTGGTTCATTGTTCACCTTTTTAAGGTACGGCATGTTCTTTTCGATATAATTGTCGATAGCCTCATGATACCCCTTGCGCCTGACATACTCTGATGCGATTCCAAGATATCCTCTCTCCTGAATCATTCTCTCGCAATACTCCGGATTGTCAGGATAAAGTTCGTCTTTTGCCAATTTGTCAATCAGGTCTTTCCAAAGCGGAAATGTTTTAGAGACGTTCTTACTGAAGCCGGCTCCGATAATAAAAGACATGTTGTCGTCTTCTATATGTTTTTGTATTTCTTCCAGATATGTCATAATACAAAAATAATATCCACTGCTGACAATCCTGAGATTTTTCGTGTTTTTATTGACTTGATTTGAAAAAACACATTGGCGGAGCTTTATTCCCTGTTCTCCTGACCGGATAAGTTGCAGACGGGAAATGCACAAACCGTAAAATGTTGCTGTTCAGCAGCTGGAAAGATTTGGAGGATTCGAGGCGAATGCATATTGTTGTCTCCGGTTAGTTAACGGAGTCGCGGACTTTTAAGTGAGACAGAGATTATGGGAGAAAAGAAAGACCTGTACGTGCGGTTCGACTGGGCCATCAAGCGCCTGCTGAGGCAGAAGGCGAACTTCGGTGTGCTCGAGGGGTTCCTTACGGTGTTCCTCGGTGAGAGAATACGGATAGTGGAGATCCTCGAGAGCGAGAGCAACCAGGAGGGGCCGGACGAGAAGTACAACCGCGTGGACATCAAGGCTCTCGACTCCAAGGGTGAGATAGTCATCATAGAGGTCCAGAACACCCGCGAGCTGAATTTCATGGAGCGTCTCCTCTTCGGGACGTCGAAGGCCGTCACGGAGCACATCGACAAGGGTCAGAAGTACAGCAACGTGAAGAAGGTCTACTCGATAAGCATCGTGTATTTCAACATCGGCGAGGGCAGCGACTACCTGTACCACGGTCAGACCCGGTTCATCGGTGTCCACACGCACGATGAGCTCCTCATGCATGAGAAGGACCGCGACGCTCTCGTGCCGGTGCCCGAGCCCGCCGCGAAGACGTTCCCCGAGTACTACATCATCCGCGTCAACGAGTTCGACCGTGTCGCCGTGACTCCCATGGAAGAATGGATGCGCTACCTCAAGGACGGCGTCATAGAGCCGGACACGACGGCCCCCGGACTCCAGGAGGCCAGGCAGCGCCTTCAGTACTACTCAATGACCAAGGAGGAGCAGCGTTCCTATCTCGACCACATGGATTTCGTCAACCAGATGGACGACGCCATGGCCGCGAACCGTCGGGAAGGACGCGAGGAGGGCCTTCAGGAAGGGTTGGAGAGAGGACGGAAAGAAGGGTTAAAAGAGGGACTGGAGAAAGGGCTGGCGCAGGGACGCGAGGAAGAGCGTCTGAGAACCGCCCGTGCCATGATGGCCAAAGGCTACCGCCCTGAGGAGATTGCGGAACTGCTGTCCATGGACATCGAGACCCTGCGGCATCAATGAAATTTTTCGTATTGTGTCGTATATCTCATAGTACAGTCAGGTTGTATCCAAATAGGCATCAATCTATGAGATAATCCCGACTGTGACAACTTGTCGCTTCTTATTGAGAATGCGACCATGTCTGAAGTGGTACATTTGAAAACGCTCCAGGGGGTACATTCAATGTGATATAGTCAATCCATAGATTTATTGCGGCATTCTGACATTTCCGCATCTTTATCAGGGACGCAATAGCCTTATAATAAAGCAGGCAACAACTATCCTTTCATGGATAATTGCTGCCTGCGCTGTTTTTAGATGCCGGGAAGAATCATTCTTTTCTCCAGACCATCTTGTTTACGACACCGACATAGGACTGTATGATCCGGATGACCTTGCCGGATACATCGTCGGCGTAGTCGGGTACGGGGATGCCGCTGTATCCGTCGGCGGTCATCCTGACGGCTAGCTCCACGGACTGCAGCAGACCTTTGGTGTCTATGCCGCTGAGGACGAAGCATCCCTTGTCGAGGGCCTCGGGCCTCTCGGTGCTGGTCCTGATGCAGACGGCCGAGATGGGCCTGCCGACGGAGGCGTAGAACGAGCTCTCCTCGGGGAGCGTGCCGCTGTCGCTGACCGTGCAGAAGGAGTGCATCTGGAGGCAGTTGTAGTCGTGGAAGCCCAGGGGCTCCTGCACCCTGACCCTCGGGTCCAGCCTGAACCCGCTGGCCTCCAGCCTGTGACGTGACCTGGGATGGCAGCTGTACAGCACCGGCATGTCGTACTTCTCTGCCATGGCGTTGATGGCACCGAACAGGCTCAGGAAGTTGCTCTCGGTGTCGATGTTCTCCTCCCTGTGGGCTGAGAGCAGGATGTACCTGCCCTTCTCCAGGCCGAGCCTCTCATGGACATCCGAGGCCTCTATCTCCGCCAGGTTCTCCCTCAGCACCTCGGCCATCGGGGAGCCGGTGACATAGGTGCGCTCCCTCGGCAGGCCGCACTCCGCGAGGTATCTCCTCGCGTGCTCGCTGTAGGCCAGGTTCACGTCCGAGATGATGTCCACTATCCTGCGGTTGGTCTCCTCGGGAAGGCACTCGTCCTTGCACCTGTTGCCCGCCTCCATGTGGAAGATGGGGATGTGCAGCCTCTTCGCGCCGATGACGCTCAGGCAGGAGTTGGTGTCCCCGAGGACCAGCACGGCGTCGGGCTTAGTGGCTGCCATGAGCTTGTAGCTGGCGTTGATGATGTTGCCACATGTGGCCCCCAGGTCGTCCCCGACGGCGTTCATGTAGACATCGGGATCCTCCAGTTTCAAGTCGCGGAAGAAGATGCCGTTGAGGTTGTAGTCGTAGTTCTGTCCGGTGTGGGCCAGCAGCGTGTCGAAGTACCTGCGGGCCTTGTTGATGACGGCCGCCAGGCGGATGATCTCCGGCCTGGTGCCCACGATGATCAGCAGCCTGATCCTGCCGTCGTCCTTGAAGTGTATGTCGGAATAATCTGTCTTGAGTTCCATGTCCTATTGCTGTTTATCTACTGGGTCAAAGTATGTGTCGGGGCGTCCCGGGTCGAAGACCTCGTTGCAGTACATCACGGTGACGAGGTTCTCCGTCTCCGAGAGGTTGATGATGTTGTGGGTGTAGCCGGGGAGCATTATTACGCTCTGTATCCTGTCGCCGCTGACCTCGTAATTGATTACCTCGTCCGTACCCTCTTTACGCATCTGTATGAGGCCGTGGCCGGAGACGACGATGAACTGCTCCCACTTGGTGTGGTGCCAGTGCTGCCCCTTGGTGACGCCCGGCCTGGAGATGTTGACGGACACCTGGCCGCAGCTGAGTGTCTTCACAAGTTCTGTGAAGCTGCCGCGCTCGTCCGTGTTCATTTTAAGGTCGAAGACCGCCTTCTCCTTGGGCAGGTAGCTCAGGTAGGTGCTCAGCAGCCGCTTCGTGAAGCCGTCGGATGGCATCTCCGGGATCATAAGAGTCCTGGGCATGTCGGCGAATCTGTGGAGCAGGTCCACGATCTCGCCTAGCTTCACATGGTGGGTGAGCGGGGCGGCGCAGTAGCGGCCGTCACCGCGCAGTACGGTATTGACTCCGTCGAACTCGCAGCGGTGCTCCTTGCTCTGTAGGGCCAGGAGCATCTCGTCCACCAGGTCGTCGATGTACAGCAGTTCCAGCTCAACATTGGGATCGTTGACCTGTATGGGTAGGCCGTTGGCGATGTTGTGGCAGAAGGTGGCCACCGCGCTGTTGTAGTTCGGGCGGCACCACTTGCCGTAGAGGTTGGGGAAGCGGTACACCAGCACCCTGGCGCCGGTCTCCTCCGAGTACTTGAAAAACAGCTCCTCGCCGGCCCTCTTGCTCCTGCCGTACTCGCTGTCGCCGAAGCGGCCGGCGAGGGTGGCCTGGATGCTGGAGGAGAGCATGACAGGGCAGGTGTTGCCGTGTCTTTTAAGGGTATCAAGAAGGGCGGAGGCGAACCCGAAGTTGCCGCGCATGAACTCCTCCGGGTCCTTCGGGCGGTTGACACCGGCCAAGTTGAACACGAAGTCGGCCTTGGCGCACCACGCGTCCAGCTCCACGGGCGTGGAGTCGATGTCGTATTCGTAGACCTCATCCACGGCTATGTCATAGTTGCGGGCCCTGCCGTCGCGGATGTCGCGCAGCTGGGAGCACAGGTTCCTCCCCACGAACCCCCGGGCCCCGGTAACAAGTATTCTCATTGTGATATTGTGTGATTGATGTGACTGTGGCGGACGCAGACAGCCGGTCCGCATGGAATGCATGTGCGCCGCCGATTGTTCTGCACGCCTGCGGCAGGGCGCGGAACGCTACTCGGAGCGGATGTCGCGGGCCTTGGCTCTGGGAAGCAGCCCCAGGTCCTCCCGGATGAAGCGCAGGCGCATCAGCTGTTCCTTCATGCCCTCCACGTCAAGGCGGCGGGTATTGTGGCTGTGGTAGTCCTCTATGTGGGAGAGGTCCTCGTTGCCCTCCCTGAAGTACTTGTCATAGTTCAGGTCACGGGTATCGCACGGTATCCGGAAATAATCGCCCATGTCTATCGCTCTGGCCATCTCCTCGCGCGTCACAAGGGTCTCGTAGAGCTTCTCGCCATGGCGCGTGCCGATGACCCTCACTTCCGTCTCACCGTACTTGGGGTCAACCTTTGCGTATATCTCCTTCAATGCCCTGGCCAGGGTGTCGAGGGTGGCCGCCGGGGCCTTCTGTACGAACAGGTCGCCGTTGTGCCCGTGGGTGAATGCGTACACCACGAGGTCCACAGCGTCGTCAAGGGTCATCATGAACCGGGTCATGTTCGGATCCGTTATGGTTATCGGCTTGTCCTCCATCATCTGCTCCACCCACAGGGGGATCACAGAGCCCCGGCTGGCCATCACGTTGCCGTAGCGCGTGCAGCAGATCGTCGTCGCCGCGCCCTCGCCCAGCTCGCGTCCCTTGGCTATGGCGACCTTCTCCATCAGGGCCTTGGAGATGCCCATCGCGTTGATCGGATACGCCGCCTTGTCGGTGGACAGGACCACCACGTTACGCACGCCGTGCTCTATTGCGCTGTCCAGCACGTTGCCCGTGCCCAGCACATTAGTGCGGGTGGCCTCCATCGGGAAGAACTCGCACGAGGGGACCTGTTTGAGCGCGGCTGCAGCGAACACATAGTCCGCTCCGCGCATCGCCACGTCAACAGAACTTCTGTCCCTCACATTGCCGATGTAGAACTTCACCTTGCCGGCCTGCTCCGGGTACTGCGACTGGAGGTGGTGGCGCATGTCGTCCTGCTTCTTCTCGTCGCGCGAGAAGATGCGGATCTCCCGGATGTCCGAGGCCAGGAACCTCCTCAGCACGGCGTTACCGAAACTGCCCGTGCCGCCTGTTATCAACAGGACTTTGTCCTTGAATATGCTCATATACACTGTCTGAAATTATCGATTACATACTGTATGTCCTCATCGCCCAGTCGGGTATGAAGAGGCAGGGTTACCTCGTTCTCATATAGATGATAGGCGTTGGGAAAGTCCTTGATGTCGAAGCCGAGGGCCTTGTACGCTGTCATCATCGGAAGCGGTTTGTAATGCACATTGCAGGCAATGCCCTTTTCCGCCATCCTGACGATAAACTCATTGCGCTCCTCAACTCCTTTTCCGCAGAGACGGACCATATACAGATGATGACTGGAACACCAGTTGTCACCGCGGTGTGCAGGCAGAATGACATTGCAGTCTTTCAGCCCCTCGCTGTACATGCGGACTAACTCATAACGGCGTTCCAGCATTTGGGGATACCGCTCCAATTGGGCCAGTCCGATAGCAGCCATAATATCCGTCATGTTGCATTTGTACCACGGACCGATGATATCGTATTCCCAGGCTCCAAGCTTAGTTTTAGCCAAAGCATCCTTGTTCTGGCCGTGAAGCGAGTACAGTTGGGCCATCTTGTACAGGTATTCGTCCCACTCCTGACCGTCCTCGCGCGACCTGACCGGAAGAGCTCTCCAAGTAAGCGCACCGCCCTCGGCAGTGGTCAGGTTCTTCACCGCGTGGAATGAGAACGAAGTAAAGTCAGCGATCTCTCCGCACATCTTTCCGTGCCATGTCGCCCCAAATGCATGTGCGGCGTCAGCGAGCACAATGATACGGCCGAAAGCCTTCTGAAGTTCATTTGAAGGCCTGAACAGACGGCGTTTCGCTTCAATGACTTCATATATTCTGTCATAATCAGCAATTACGCCGCCGAGATCCACCGGGATTATCACTTTTGTGCGCTCTGTGATAGCGTCTGCCAGCTTATCATAGTCCATCTCCACTGAACCTTTCTGACTGTCCACGAGAACTAACTTAGTCCCCACATGCTGCGTGACGGATGCCGTCGCGGTATAGGTATACGCCGGAACTATGACCTCATCCTCCGGCCCTACGCCGATAAGACGGAGAGCCATCTCCATGGATGCAGTTGCGGAGTTGAGGCAGACAGTCTGCGAGGTATGACAGTAACTGCTTATCCTGCGCTCGAACTCCTTGGTCTTAGGTCCGGTGGTAATCCATCCGGAAAGTATGGCCTCACTGGCCATAGAGGCCTCTCTCTCACTCATGTCCGGAGGAGAGAAAGGAATCTTTTTAGTACCCATAAATATCTGATTATCGTTTAGATTGTAGTCGCTTGTCGAATTGTCTCAACACTTCCACATATTTGGATGTACCGATCTCTTTTGTAAGATTATTGAGAATGTAGTTTCGTCCGTTTGCCCCGTATTCGCGGCACATCTGACGGTCATTGAACAGTCTCTTGATATTCTCAGCCAGCGCATCGCTGTCACCTGCTTCTGAAAACAGACCGAGTTTGTTGTCCTCGATGATATGCTGCAGATCACCGCTTCCGTCGAAACTGCAAAGCACAGGGGTCCCGGCAGAAAGTATACTCCAGGTCTTGCTCGGCATAGCACTTCCACCAAGCCCCTTTTTACATGACACTAAAGAAGCATCCGCAAGGCTGTATACCTGCGAAACCTTTTCCACTGGCTGCAGAGGAAAGAATCTTACATTATTCAACTCATGTTCTTTGACAAATTTCTCATAGTCTTCCTTGAGTCCGCCTGTTCCGAATATAAGAAACCGTATTCCGGTCTTACCCTGCAGTTTCATTGCCGCATCCAAGAGCACCTGCACATTCTGCGCATGTCCCAGATTGCCGGCGTATACCACATAAAACGGTCCCCGTTCAATGCCAAGTTCCTCAAACAAAGTATTATCCTCCTTCGCGATAGGGACTACGGCATTCTCGTCCACCCAGTTATAAATCACTTCTATTTTCTCTTCCGGCACCCCCTTCGCCATGATATTGCGCTTGAAGTCCTCGGAGATTACGATGATTTTATCAGCATTGCGGTATGTGAAATCCTCTATCATCCGTCCTGCCTTCCAAAGCAAACCTCCTTTCTTCGCTAATCCAGTCCCGACCAATGAATATGGGAATATATCCTGCAGGTTATAAACAAACGGGATATGTGTTCTTTT
>DVHR01000030.1 GCA_018711925.1 Candidatus Coprenecus pullicola | reverse complement strand
CAGTAAGCTTGTCCTGTCGGGTGGCGAGGTGTGCATGAGGGATGATTTTGTAGATATCGTTCTTTATGCAGCATCGTTAAAACTCGGGATCAGTATTCTTACCAATGGTACTATGTGGTCAGAAGCCATGGTAGGAATACTTGCTCCACATATCAACAGGATTCAAGTCAGTATTGACGGATATTCAGAAGAGACAAATGCGGTGGTGCGTGGAAAGGGAAATTTTGGGAAGGCCCTTGATACTGTTGACAGATTTGTAAATGCAGGAGTGTTTACAGAAGTTGCGGTTACACCATTGTTGAGAAAAACGTTGGCGGTTGAAGCCGAAAAATATGCTGAGTTTGGACGGTCTTTGTTGGATAGATACAGGGGATTTCGTTTTAATGTCAAATTTACGGGAGAGCTCATGGATGGCCGCGAATTGACTCTTACCCCAGAACAGAAATATGAGTATCTGAAAATATCGGAGAAAGTGTTTACTGACTGTTATGGAGATATTTCTTCTATCCCATTTATCAAGGCTCATCGTAATAAGGAAATCAGTGAGAACTGCAACTACGGCAATATGTCTGTTTCATGTTGTGGTGACGTGTATTTATGTGCTGCATTGCCAAATGTACGCTCTGTCGGAAATATCCGGGATGTTCCCTTCGAAAGATTTGTGGAAATCAGAAATACTGCGTGTGAGAAGTCAAATGTGAATAATATTATGCCTTGCCGTGAGTGTGCTCTGAAGTATATTTGTGGAGGTGAATGCCGAGTGGTGCATTTTAAGGAATTTGAAGACAGTGATGTGGACAACATTACACAGTATCCTGTCAGGAAATGTGATGCCGGAACGAAATCAAAGTATCTGGATCTGATGCTGAGAACCAACAGAAGTCTGTTTCAATAATTTGAAATATATTTGTTTGGTATGACTTGTTTCTTCGCTCCCCGAACCGGCCCCGTCTACCGCGAGGGCTTCATGGGCCAGAGAACCCTGGTTCTGGGGGCGTACCATTATTGCTGGTATGATAAGTGCCGTTATTACGATGAGTGTGTGCGGCAGGGGAGGACGGCGGAATATGACAGGAGGTGTCCGGTCTATGAGGATAAGCCGGAGAAGGATTATTACTGCTTGTCCAACAGTAATGTCATAGAGATAGACTCATATATCGAGGGTGGGCATTATCCTACTTATGACGCGTTTACTCACAAGATGTCGGGCATCAAGAAGTATGTGGGGCCTGGAATCAGGGCGGCTTTCTGGGATAAGGTGGCGTTTTACAATTGGATTCAGCATTATCTGCCGGAGCCTCAGGAGGATTTTCAGTACCGGCAGTGGGAGGAGGTGTTTCTGAGGGATCTGCCTGCGTTCGAGGAAGTGCTGAAGAAACTGCGCCCGCAGGTGGTGCTGGTGTGGACGGACACGCTGCGGGAGTTTTTGGACCGGCACTGTGGTACGCTTGACGGTATGTCGATGATGCGTGTGCAGACTATCGAAATGGATTCTCTGGAGGCGTGGGGCTATCGCGTGCGGTATGCTGATGAGGAGTGCTTTGTGTCGCTGTGGCCTGATTACAGGAACTTTATCAGTAATGTGGCCCCGTTGTGCGGTGTAGATGTGACTGATGAGATACAAGTGATTGAAAAAGTAATGCTGGCATTGCATCACTGCCTGGAGATGGATGCTGGAGTTATGGACGGTACGTTGACAGAACGGGTGTCCGGTATCATACATGATGAGGAACTTATCGTGTCATTGACATTGCTTTTGCAGTCAGGTATTGGGCTGACCGATATGCTGGGACCGCAGAAATTGTGCATGCGTCCAGAGTTGAGAAATGGCGGCAGGGTGCTCTGTAATTTCTATTATGAGGCTGATGGCGTGCCGGTTGTGCCGTTGACCGGGCTTTATCCTGTTAGTGACGGCATCCCGGCGCTTCTGGTGCTGTGGGGGCGGGACAGGGCCGTGCAATACAGAGATTTGGCCAGGATGCTGCGACCGTCGGATACCGTTCTGCTCTATATTGATGAAGAATACGGACTGCCGCTGACAGTTATGGCCGGGATTTTCGGTGTACTTAGAAACACTGGGGCTGAAGGTTTGTTCCTGATGAGGAATTCGGAGAGAAATGAGTTGAATTACAAGGATGCTTTCGTAAGTTCGGGTCTGCTCAGGGAAATATTCGAGGCGGAAAACAGTATCCTGATGCGGCTCTCTGCGGAATCTGCATCTGAAGTGCTGCTGCATAGCTCAGGCGGCAGGACAATAAAAAAGATGGGTGCGGATATGAGATGGCTCTTGCCTCGGAAATATCAATTCAACAGATTAACGAATACACATTTTAAGAAGTTGATAAAAGATATGTCTTTCGGGCGCAAGGTGGCGGAAACAAAACTTCTGGAGAAGGTGGCAGTCAAACTGTACAATGCGTATAGGAATGATATTGTGAAGTTGGAAAAAGATAGTGAGGGAAAAGAAATTATGAACTGCAGGGGCAGTGATCCCAGTGCTGTGTCCGGCCTGATAGAATCGATTCTGGATGTTTGTAACGGGAATGCTGCCGGCCGTAAAAGATCCGTTACTATAAAGGATGTGCAGGAGTTGATAGGGTCGGATATCAAAAACTATTCGCAACGTAAGTACAGGGAAAATACGAAAAAGTGATGGAAGTGTAGATAAATAATTTTGTAAAATCCTGTTTGTCAGACTTATGTAGATTATTTGAAGTGCATATTTTCTTTATTCTGGACCCCGGGTCTAATTTTGCGCCATAATTTAAAAAAACAACGAATCATGGACAAGGATTTAACTTTTTTGCGTTACGCAGACCCGGAGGACCTCCGGATTCTCACGGATTACATCACGATGAACAGGAAGGGAAACCCCCGTTTCAACGAGAGACTGACAACGACTCCTGAATATGCCCGTTACTATCCGGATGGACTTAACAACATGGTGGACAGCATCGTGGAGGAATTCCAGTACTACGGAGGCAACACTGTTCTCAATTTCATGAGAGGAAGAGGTGCCGGCTATCGCGAGATCCTTTGTGACGTATGTCACAGAATGAGGGTCAATTTCAACCGTAAGTCCTCTGTCGAGGTGATTGAGATGAATCTGCTGCACAGCATCTTGATAAAATCGCTGGAGGATATGGACACGGAAAGTCTCAAAGAACTGCTTGATGGCCTGAATATCAAGACAACCAATTTTAAAAAGGAGGCCATGGTTGCGGCTTTGCAGATGGCTATACGCCGGGGTGGTTTTGCCTCCTATAAGATAGCCCTGATAGTCGCCAATGCCATAGCCCGCGCCCTGCTCGGCCGTGGACTTTCCCTGGCGGCCAATGCAGCGCTGGTCAGATGGCTCAGCATTTTCGCCGGACCGGTCGGCTGGGCAATCACTGCCGCCTGGACTGCATTGGATCTTGCCGGTCCTGCTTACCGTGTCACTATTCCGGCAGTGATTCAGATTGCGTATATGAGGGCAAAGCGCGATGTCAAAGGACTTTTGACGGACGATTCTGAAAAAGAGGATAATGATAAAACTTGCTATGAATAAGTCTACTAAGAATGTTCTTATTGCGACTTTACCTACAGTGTTGACCTATACTGTAGGTAAAGTTGTCCGTGCTATTTCAAAAAGGTACCACCTGTGTCCTCAGTGCGCAACTGGTTTCAAGCAGGAGGTGAGAAGGATGGAGGCGTCCGCAAGCTCTTGTGAGGGAGTGGAACTGGTGTCGTCAAATTATAGAGGCAGGAAAAAATATACAGGTACACCAAGGTATATCGAGACGGAATATCATAGGGACCGGGAAGATTCTATAAATGAGTTGAAGACAATTGCCCGTTACTATGGCTGCGATATGGTGATAGATGTTAAGTGTCAGAGGGATGTGGATGATGAAGAGACGGACTCCGGAGGTACCTATACGTATTCAGTCTGGAGCTACAGCGGAAAAGCCGTGCGTAAGGCGGGTTGAACAGCATTAGTGTGCTATTTTAACCCGGCCGCAGGGGACTGATAGTGGCAAAGGGCAATGATGGTTTTACCTTTGCAAATCCGGGCAGGATGCGTGTTGCCAGGGAAGTCGCAGTGGAAGGTGGAGTGTCGGACCCGAGAAACTCGGGGAAAGGGCCGGAAGTGGCCTGTGCAGTATCTGTAATGTTTGGGAGCGGGTTTTTCATATGGTGAATTGAAGGTGGTCGGGGATTCCGGGAAATATGTGAACGGATATATGGAAGCAGGTGGAAATGTCGATAAATCCCGGGCTTGCCGATAAGATGTGCGACATATGCCTATATCTGAAGCAGAACCCCTATTCAAGCACTGCGTCAGTGGCAGAAGTTCTGGGTGTCAGTGTATCCAGTGCCAAAATCTACTTGCGCAGGCTTGTGGAAGCCGGCCTTATTGTTCCATATGGGGCCAATAAGAACCGTACCTATTCATTGAAGTGACGGTCTGAAGTCTGAAATGCTCTTAAATCCGGCGAATCACGATGTGCCAGTCAGTCTCTTAGGCAGTTGAGAGGTGCGATATATATGCCGTCAGGCCTTCTGTAGGCTGGGCCGGTGGCGGTGACGATCATCATGAATGCCGGTTCTTTTTCGACAATAGCTTTCAGTTTGAGGAGGTTCTTGGCACCTTCCTCGATAAGTCTGTCGCCTCCTAACTTTGCTTCGACTGCGGCCCATGTTCCGTCCGGCAGATGGATGACGGCATCGCATTCCAGACCGTTGCTGTCTCTGTAGTGGCGGATTTCACCTTTCAGACTGCCGGAGTAGACTACAAGGTCCCTGATTACCATGTCTTCAAAGAACAGTCCGAAAGAATTGAAGTCTTTCATAAGGTCGTCAGGTGAGATGTGTATTGCGCAGCATGCAATGGACGTGTCTACGAAGTGCCTGGTAGGCGTGGACCGGATGGCGGCCTTGCTGCGTATGTTCGGATTCCAGGCCAGGATGTCCTCTATGATATAGAGGTCTTTCAATGCGTCCATATAGTCTTCGTATGTCTTGGTGTCAAAGGAGTTCCTGTTGTTTGACCGGATGATGTCCCGTATAATGGTTGTTACAGGAGCTTCGGTAGAGATGTTGCGGGCGTAGCTGCGGAGAATCATTTTCAGTATTTCGGGACTCTTGTTTCTGAACTTTTCGTTATGCGAAGTTTCAAAATTGAACAGTCCTTCATAGTAGTTGGACGTAATGTCCAGGGCAACTTCATCATCATTGACAATGGACTGTGGCCATCCTCCCCGGCAAAGAAGAAATGCTGTCTTTCTAAGGCTGTGAGAGGAATTCTCACAGAATACGTTGCTGTCAGGATTCCGGAACAGCTCCCCGATAGATACCTGTCCGTTGGACTCAAGGGACTCGAACAAGCTCATAGGACGCATTTTTATAGGTACGATGCGGCCTGCTCCAGAGTGATGGATCCGTGTTTTGTCTTCCGGAGTGGAGCTTCCGGTAAGTAGGAATTGTCCGAATCCAGGATGCTCGTCAACATAGTTTCGCACCTCGTCCCATATCTGGGGCACAGTCTGCCATTCGTCAATAAGCCTTGGCTTTTCACCCTCAAGGGTGGCACTAGGTTCCAATTGGGCCAGATTTATTGCGCTTTCAGTACTGAGTTTTCTGACGCTTTTGGCGAACCGCAAGGCAGTGGTGGTTTTTCCACAGAATTTTGGTCCCGCGATAAGGACAGCACCGGATGACTTCATCTTACGCTCTATCTGGGATTCTATTATTCGCTTTAAATATTTGTCCATAAGAGATTTCTTTGATGCAAAAATAAAAAAACATTTGAATAATCCCAATATTGTGGCAAATAAAATCCAAAGATTGTGGAATTAAAAATCCCAATATTGTGCTTTTCGACTTTTGTTATGTCCAGCACGCTGCTTAAGTGTATTGTTTTAATTATCAGTTATATACGTTTTGGCGGCCTGCTGGACTACGTGCATTTTTCCATAAAACCGTCATTTTGCCCCCTGTCTGACCCAGTCCAGCAGATGTCTTTTTTGAGAGCGCTTGATTTACAATGATTTTCTAAAATGTCCCTTGCTGGACTTCCTCAAAAGCCTGATGACGCAGCAGTACTACAGAAAAAGACCACACCGGACGCGTGCTCCGGTGCGGCCTTTTCCAGCAGTCTCCGTCCATCTGCTCAGAGCCGGTTCCTGTAGGCTTCAGCCAGAAGCTTGCGGTACTGGTTCTCGAGGGAGAGGTAGGTGGAGAGGTTGCCGTAGACGTTGTCGGCCTCGACGTAGTAGTCGATGATGGACATCTGGCCGGCGAGGACTGCCGATTTGAGGGCGTCGAGGGTGCTGTGCATCAGGGGAACGTCGTAGGTCTGGACGGCGGAGCGGATCTGCAGCAGCTCGTTATAGCGGGACTGGAGCTGGGTCTCGGCCTGCAGGCGGGCGTTCTCGAGCTCACTCTGGGCCGCGGTGTGGCGGGCCTCCGCGATCTTCGTCTTGTTGCGGGAGGAGAAGAGGGGCAGGGAGGCGCCTACCAGGAAGCCGTGGCTGGCCTCGTTCATGGAGGTGTTGCGTCGGTAGCCTACCTCGAACTTGGGCAGCCAGTTCTGCCGGTTGACCTTTATCTCCTGTGCGGCGGCGTCGACCGATGCCTCTGCGGAGAGGATGCCGGCATCGGTGGCCATCACCTCGGCGTAGAACTCGTCGTAGTCGGCTATGTCGGACACTGCGGGATATTCTGTCGCCAGCAGCTCCACGGGGATATTCCCGTTCATTGCCCTAAGGGACTGCAGGGTGTTCTGCCTCGCTGCCTCGTTCTGTGCCGCGAGGGTGCTGACGTTCATCCTTTCCATCTTCACCTTGTTGACTTCGATGATATTGGCCCCGCCCTCGGTGAAGCGTTTCTCCATCAGGGTGAGGAGCTCGTCGGCATTTGCCATCCGGGTGTCCAGCAGCTCTTTCTCCTGATTGAGTCGCACCAGATCCAGGCAGAGCAGCTGGGCCTGCAGCAGGATGTCCCTGCGCTGGAGTGCGTACTGCATGTCGAGGGCCTGGTTCTGGAGTTTGCCGGATTTGCTCCTTGAAACGTACTGGGAGGGGAAGTCGAAGCCCATGGACACTACCAGCTCGGAGCTGGATACTCCGTCGTAGCCGCGGCTGAAGAAGGGGCTGTAGGACACGGAGATGTCCTGCTGGAGGTTGTTCTGGGACTGGATCTCGAGCCGCGATGCCTCATTGTTCTGCTGCAGGGCGCGGAGCTCGAGATTGTTTCTCTCTACTGCGGCCAGCACCGAGTCTATGCTCTCCGTGCTCTGAGCGCGGAGACTACCGCAGGAGGCGGACAGGAGAAGGGCTGCGGCGCTCAGAAAATGAAGTGTATTGTAAAATATTTTCATAAGGAATATCGGATTAGTTTTCAGCATGTTCAATGTTTTCTGCCTTGCGCTCACGGCGGTGCATCCAGTCGTAGACTATCGGCACGATGAAGCCGTTGAGCAGGGTGGAGGTGAGCAGTCCGCCGAGGATGACCTTGGCCATGGGGCTCTGGATCTCGTTGCCGGGCAGGTCGCCGTTGATGGCCAGGGGAATCATGGCGAGGGCCGAGGAGAGGGCCGTCATCAGAATCGGGTTGAGACGGTCCAGGGAGCCGCGGAGGATGCACTCGCGGACGGAGAGATGCTCCTCGGTATGCAGGTGGTTGTAGCGGTTGATCAGCAGCATGCCGTTGCGGGTCGCGATGCCGAAGAGAGCGATGAAGCCGATGATGGCCGGGATGCTCAGTTCGCCGGAGGTGATAATCAGGGCAAATACGCCTCCGATCAGGGCCAGCGGCAGGTTGAGCAGTACGATTCCGCTCTGGCGGGCGTTCTTGAACTCCATGTACAGCAGCAGGAAGATGACCACGATGCTCATCAGGGAGGTGAGCAGGAGGGTCCGGCTGGCGGCCTGCTCGCTCTCGAACTGTCCGCCGTATTCGATGTGGTATCCTTCCGGCAGTACGATCTCGGCATCCACTATGTCCTGTATGTCATTGACCACACTGCGCAGGTCCCGTCCCCGCGTGTTGGCCGAGATGACCACCTTGCGCTTGACGTTCTCGCGGTTAATGGTGTTCGGACCCATGGAGGACTCCACGTCAGCCACGTAGGAGAGGGGTATCTTGTTTCCGTTCGCGTCGTCTATCATCAGGTCGCGGATATGCTCCATGCTGCCTCTGTTGTCCTCGGAGGCGCGCACCACGAGGTTGAAGGTCTTGCCCTCCTCGTAGACCTGCGATACTGTCTCGCCGGCCATGTTGACTGTCACGAACTCGGCGAAGGCCGGGAGGGAGATGCCGTAGCGGGCGAGCATGTCCCTTTTAGGGGTAATCTTGAGTTCAGGCCGCTCGATTTGTTGCTCCACGTTGAGGTCGGCGATGCCCTCGACTCCGCTGATGGCGCTTTTGATCCGGTTGCCTATGACAAACATCTCGTTGAGATTGTCTCCGAACAGTTTGATGGCGATGCTGGCCTGGGTACCGCTCAGCATCGCGTCTATGCGGTGGCTGATGGGCTGGCCTATCTCGATGTTGGCTCCGCTGATGGTCGAGAGTTTCTCACGTACTTCATCCAACAGTTCCGCGTGGGAGCGGTCTTTCAGTACGAACGGTGCTTCGATTTCTGATACATTGACACCCAGGGCGTGCTCGTCCAGCTCGGCGCGACCGGTCTTACGGGCCACGGTCTGGATCTCGGGAATGGTCATTAGAAGTTCCTCGGCCCTGCGTCCGATACGGTCGGATTCCTCCAGTGAGATGCCTGGCAGGGAGCTGACGTTAATCGTGAACGAGCCTTCGTTGAACGGCGGCAGGAAACTGTGGCCGAGGGTGAAGAACAGTCCGAGAGCCGCTGCGAACAGTGCCAGAGTGGAGCCTCCTACTATGGCCTTGTGGTTCAGTGCCCAGTTCAGGCCGTTACGGTAATGCTTTTTCAACCATGCGGCAACGAATGCTTCCTTGGGAACCTTGGTGCTGTGTTTTTTCCCGCCTAAGAGATAGGAGCAGAGCACGGGGGTAAGGGTAAGGGCCACTATCGTCGAGGCGAAGAGGGCCACGATAAAGGAAATTCCTAGAGGAATGAGCATCCTTCCCTCCATGCCGCTTAGGAAGAACAGTGGCACGAAACTGACAATGATTATCAGGGTCGAGTTGAGAATCGGCATACGTACCTCCTTGGAGGCGTTGAATACCACATCCACTACTGGAAGACGCTTGTCGGGCGGTAAAGCCCGGTTCTCTCTCAGGTGCTTCCATACGTTCTCCACGTCCACTATAGCGTCGTCCACCAGTGAGCCTATCGCGATGGCCATGCCACCGAGACTCATGGTGTTGAGGCTCAGTCCGAATGCGTCCAGCACGAGTATTGTCACCAGCAGTGAAAGCGGCAGGGTAATCAGGGAGATGACTGTAGTGCGGAAATTGGCCAGAAAGACGAAGAGCACGATGACCACGAAGATGGCACCCTCGTAGAGGGACCTCTTGACGTTGTTGATGGAGTTCTCGATAAATGTGCTCTGGCGGAAAATATCGGTGGATACGTGTACGTCGGCGGGCAGGTTCTTCTGCAGGTCGGCTATGGCCGCGTCGAGCCTTTCCGTCAGCTCTATGGTGCCGGTGTTGGGCTGCTTGGTGACGGTCAGCAACACGGCGGGTTTGCCCCTTTCGGAAGCCAGGCCCAGCTTGGGCTGCTGGGCGCCGATACGCACGTCGGCCACGTCCTCAAGAGTTACAGGCAGCCCGCTATCAGTGGTCTTGATGACCGATGCGGCCATCTCCTGTACGTCCTGTGTGGAGACCACTCCGCGCACGATATACTCATTGCCGTACTCATAGATGACTCCTCCGTTGGTGTTCTGGTTCATGCCGCGGGTCACCTCCATAATTTCTCCGAGGGTGACTCCGTAGTGCTTCATCTTTTCGGGATGGATCAGTACCTGATACTCCTTGATGTCGCCTCCGAGCACAGCCACCTGGGCCACGCCTCCGGTGGACAGCAGTCTGGGACGGAAAGTCCAGTCTGCTATGGTCCGCAGATCCAGCATTGACGTGCTGTCGGCAGTCAGGCCTATGATCATCAGCTCTCCGAGAATGGAGGACTGGGGGCCGAGTGTAGGGTTGCCGGCGGTCTCCGGCAGGTCCTCGGCGGCCGCAGCCAGTTTCTCAGATACAATCTGGCGTGCAAGATAGATGTCCGTACCCCAGTCAAACTCGACCCACACTACTGAGAATCCGGTTGTGGATGAACTGCGGACCCTGCGTACTCCTGTGGAGCCGTTTACAGCTGTCTCGATGGGAAAGGTGACTAGCTGCTCGACCTCCTCGGCGGCCATTCCGTTGGCCTCGGTCATGACGACTACCGTGGGTGCGTTGAGGTCGGGAAAAACGTCTATCTCGGCGTTGAAGGTCCGGAAAAGTCCGGCCGCGAACAACAGTACCGACGCGACCAGTATCAGCAGCCGGTTCTGCAGTGAGAAATGTATTATCTTGTTGAGCATTACAGTATTCGATTAATGATTGTGGGTATGGGCGGGAATTGCGTTGCTGGCGGATGCGAGTTTTACGTGGATGGCTCCGTGGGTGACGACAGTCTCACCCCCGTGCAGGCCGGTGAGTATCTCATAGCGGTTGCCGTCTGTGGCTCCCAGGGTCACTTCCTGCTTTCTGTAGCAGGTCGGATCCAACTGTATATATACGAAATAGTGTCCCTGTTCTTCAGTGACAGCATCAACGGGGAGGCTGATGACGCCTTCCCGTTCGTCAGAAAGCAGCCATATCCGGGCGTATGCTCCTGCAAGTATGTCCGTGGAGGCGTTGATGGAGAAGGTTACGGGGATGTATGCGTTGGTCTCGTCAGTTGAGCGTCCGTAGCCGAGCAGACGGCCGTTAAGGCCGGCTGTGCTGTAGATTTTGTCTGAGTAAGAAAGTCTGAAGTTGGCGGCATTGACTCCCGGCAGGCGGTCAAGATATCTTTCAGACACGTCTGCCTTGAGGTACATGCCGTTGCCGGAGAGGACCGATGCCAGGGGAGTTCCTACAGACACGTAGTCTCCTTCCTTAACCAGGCACGATTCCACGTATCCGTTGACAGGAGACTTTACGACTGTCCCGTTGCCGTCCTTGTCGGCGGCCAGGGCCTCATAGGTAAGACGGGCTGTCTCGTAGCGGCCTTTTGCTGCCTCGTATTCCTGACGGGAGACGATGTTGTCCTCTACCAGTTTGGATGCTCTCTCAAACTCTTTCCGAGCTGTCTCGTATGCTATGCGGGCTCTTTGTACCGGATCTCCGTCCTGCAGGTGGCTGGATGATATGGAGAACATAGGCGTGCCTTCATTTACGCGGCTGCCCTCCACCAGCGGGGCAGATAATGACACTACTCCGGGAACGTTGGCTACTATGGTGGACTCATTGCCGGGTGCCGGCATCACACGGCCGCTCACTTCGAGTACACTCCTGAACTTGCCCGGTAAGACTGTCTCTGCCTTTACACCGGCTGCGGCTGCGCTCTCCTCACTGAGAATGATCTCGTCGGGAGAACCCTCGCCCTCTGCGTGGATGTCGCTCTCGTGGCTGTGTCCGTTGTGGTCATGGCCCTCATGTGCCTCGTCGTGACTGTGAACGTGTCCTTCGTGGTCATGTCCTTCGTGACTGTGGCCTTCGTGAATCTCCTCACTGTGTCCGTGAGCGTCTCCGGTGTTCTGTGAATTCTTGCATGAAGCGAGTGACCAGCATACGGCGATGCAGAGCACTCCTGAAAAAATAGCCTTTATTGTCCGTTTCATGTATGGAAAGTTATTGCAGTTGTTACGTTAAATTTACAAACTGCGCAAAAATACTTTCCTCATCATGCAACCCGGTTGCAAACTGGTATCAGACGGCTATTCCCACTCGATAGTCGCAGGCGGCTTTGAGGATATGTCGTAGACGACCCGGTTTACCCCGCGGACTTTGTTTATGATGTCGTTGGAGACTTTCGCCAGGAAGTCGTAGGGGAGATGTACCCAGTCGGCGGTCATGCCGTCGGTGGATACTACAGCCCTAAGGGCAATCGTGTACTCATAGGTGCGCTCATCGCCCATCACTCCCACGCTGCGTACGGGAGGCAGTATCGTTCCGGCCTGCCAGATACAGTCGTATAGAGTCAGATATCCTTCACCGGTCTCCGTGCCTCCTGTGGCGGCGGCTCCGGATGCAGGCTGCCATCCTTCTGGGGCGGGAGTGGATCGCAGGGCGTCGATGTACACGGCATCGGCCTCGCGCAGTATCTCCAGTTTCTCACGCGTCACTTCCCCGAGCACTCTGATGCCTAAGCCCGGGCCTGGGAACGGATGGCGTGATATGAGAGAGTTCTTGATGCCGAGGGCACGGCCCACCCTGCGGACCTCGTCCTTGAACAGGGAGCGCAGCGGTTCTACGATCTTGAGATTCATCTCTTCCGGCAGACCGCCCACATTGTGGTGGGACTTGATGGTCTGCGAGGGACCGTTGACCGACGTGGACTCAATCACATCGGGATATATGGTGCCCTGGGCGAGCCATGATGCATTCTCTATCTTGTGCGCCTCGGCGTCGAATACCTCGATGAAGGTACGGCCGATGGCCTTGCGCTTGGCCTCGGGGTCAGAGATGCCCTCGAGAGCCTTGAGGAAGAGTTCGGTAGCATCCACTCCGCGGACGTTGAGGCCCATGTCCTGATAGGACGCAAGTACAGATTCGTATTCGTTCTTGCGCAGCAGGCCGTTGTTTACGAAGATGCAGTGGAGCTGCTGTCCTATAGCCTTGTTCAGAAGTACTGCCGCTACGGTGGAATCCACACCGCCGGAGAGTCCTAGGATCACATTGTCCTTGCCGATTGTTTCCCTTAGGGACCCGATGGAGTTTTCAATGAAAGAGGCCGGAGTCCAGTCGCCCCTGCATCCGCAGATACGCAGGGCGAAGTTCTCCAGAATCCTTGGACCGTAGGTCGAATGGTAGACCTCGGGGTGGAACTGAACGCACCAGGTCTGCTCTCCTTTTATATGATATGCGGCGTTTGCCACGTCGTCTGTAGAAGCGATGACTTCCGCACCTTCTGGCAGACGTGCAATGGTGTCGCCGTGGGACATCCATACTTGCGAGTCATCTGGAATCCCTTCAAACAGAGGGCATGAGCCCTTTATATGCATGATGGCGCGGCCGTATTCACGGGCGATGGAGGGGTTGACCTCCCCGCCGTAGCGCTGGGCGATGAACTGCGCTCCGTAGCAGATGCACAGCATCGGGTATCGGCCCTTGATACCGGAAAGATCCGGCGAGGGAGCCTTGGGATCGCGGACGGACCAGGGGCTGCCCGAGAGGACCACTCCGCGTACGCTCTCGTCGAGTGCTGGTATCTTGTTGAAGGGATGGATTTCGCAGTAGACGTTCAGTTCCCTGAGCCTGCGGCCTATAAGCTGGGTAACCTGGGAACCGAAGTCGAGGATGATTATTTTCTCCGTCATATCGTGGGATGATGTTAATTTTTAATGTCAGGGTGCAAATTTAAGTAAATTGAATTAATTTTGCGCCTCGATTATGCAAAACATCAGAAATATAGCGATTATAGCCCATGTCGACCACGGTAAGACCACCCTGGTGGACAGAATGATCTATCAGGCGAAGCTTGTCAGGGAGGACGGCAGGCACGGGGGTGACCTGATATTGGATAACAACGACCTGGAGCGGGAGAGAGGTATAACCATCCTTGCAAAGAATGTGTCGGTGCCTTACAAAGGAATCAAAATCAACATTATCGACACTCCGGGCCACGCCGATTTCGGAGGAGAGGTCGAGCGTGTGCTCAATATGGCGGACGGAGTGCTGCTGCTGGTGGATGCCTTCGAGGGTACGATGCCGCAGACCCGTTTCGTGCTGCAGAAAGCCATAGAGATGGGCAAGAAGCCTATCGTTGTTATTAACAAGGTGGACAAGCCGAACTGCCGGCCGGATGAGGTCAATGAGCAGGTCTTCGACCTGATGTTCTCGCTCAACGCTACCGAGGAGCAGCTGGACTTCAAGACAGTCTACGGCAGCGCCAAGCAGGGATGGATGTCCCTTGACTGGCGCAAGCCGACCAACGATATTATTCCTTTGCTTGATACGATAGTTGCCGAGATACCGGCTCCGAAATACGTTGAGGGGACTCCGCAGATGCTGATTTCATCATTGGAGTATTCGCCCTACGTGGGCCGTATCGCTGTGGGAAGAGTGAGCCGTGGGAGCCTGACCGCCGGGATGCAGATCTCTCTCTGCAAGAAGGACGGAACGGTGGAGAAACAGAAGATAAAGGACCTGATGGTGTTTCAGGGGCTTGAAAAGAAGAGCGCGGAGAAGGTGGAGTGCGGGGATATCTGTGCTGTGGTCGGCATCGAGGATTTCGAGATAGGAGACACCATAGCGGATTACGAGACTCCGGAGGCTCTGCCGCCCATTACCGTGGACGAACCGACGATGAGTATGCTGTTTACGATAAATGATTCACCGTTTTTCGGCAAGGACGGCAAATATGTGACGTCAAGACATCTGAAGGAGCGTCTGGAGCATGAGTTGGAGAAGAACCTTGCCCTGCGTGTAAAGCCGGGACTCAGCGCTGACTCCTTTATAGTATATGGACGAGGCGTGCTGCATCTGTCGATCCTGATTGAGACAATGCGCCGTGAGGGCTTTGAGCTTCAGGTCGGGCAGCCCAAGGTGATAGACAAGAATATAGGCGGAGTGCGCTGCGAGCCCATAGAGCTGCTGACTATTGACCTGCCCGAGGACATGGTCGGCAAGGCTATTGAGATGTCAACCCGCCGCAAGGCGTCCCTGACCCACATGGAGACCAGGGGAGACAGGGCGCATCTGGAGTTCGACATTCCGTCCAGAGGTCTGATAGGTCTGAGAAGCAATCTGATGACGGCAACTCAGGGAGAGGCTGTGGTGGCGCACCGCTTCAAGGGCTATGAGCCGTACAAGGGCGAGATAGAGAAACGCAACAACGGCTCGTTGGTGTCGCTAGAGACAGGCCTTTCGGTGGCATACGCCATGGACAAGCTGCAGGACAGAGGGCGTTTCTTTATAGACCCGGGCGAGGAGATATATGCCGGTCAGGTGGTCGGCGAGCATACCAGGGCGAGCGACCTGGCAATCAATATCTGCAAGACCAAGAAGCTGACCAATATGAGAGCCTCGGGGTCAGACGAAAAGGTGATGCTGCCGCCTCCGGTCAAGTTCTCTCTTGAGGAGGCCCTGGAGTATATACAGGAGGATGAGCTGGTGGAGGTTACTCCTCACTATATGCGTCTGAGAAAGATTATTCTGGATGAAAACGAAAGAAAACGCAGAAAAAATCAAAACAGTTTCTGATTTTCTGAAAAAATTTATATCTTTGCCGCCCTTAATAATTTGGAAATGAATTGCAGGATAGAGATACGTGGGCTTTCATACGGAGAGCATCCGTTCCACTTTAAGGTGGATGGAAGTTTTTTCGAGGCATATGAGAACGACACTGTCTCGGATGCGGATCTGGATGTCAGTGCGGTTGTGACCAAGGAGCATGGCCGGATGGCTCTGGACCTGAGCATCACAGGCAATGTGACTGTCAAATGTGACAGATGCCTTGCCGACCTGACAGTTCCTGTGGACATACAGGTGCCCTTTTCAGTGATGTTCTCATCCTATGCGGCTGATGCTGACGCGGACGGGGACGGGGCGGATGAGGTAATCCTGTTGGACAGCGATTCGGCTGATATTGACCTCAGTCAGATTATTTATGACTATGTCAGTCTCAGTCTCCCGATTAAGAAGGTGCATCCCGACGGTCAGTGCGACCCCGTGATGATGGAAAAGTTGAAGGATATTTTAAAAACAGAATAATATTAAATTTAGAATAAGATGGCACATCCCAAACACAAACTTTCAAAGCAGCGCAGGGACAAACGCAGAACACATGACAAACTGACTCTCCCCGCACTTTCAACATGCTCCAACTGCGGAGCAACCGTACTGTATCACCGCGTATGCCCTGAATGCGGCTACTATCGCGGTCGTCTGATGGTTCAGAAGAACGTAGAGTAGTCAGATAGGTTTTGGCCCCATAGTTCAAGGGATAGAATGGAAGTTTCCTAAACTTTAGATACAGGTTCGAGTCCTGTTGGGGCTACAGTTCAAGCTGTTTCCGTTTTCGGGAACAGCTTTTTTATTTGTGGTTGCGGGGGTGGTACTTGATGATGCCGTCCTGCCATTTGCGGGAGTCGATGTGGGTGTATATCTCGGTGGTGATTATGCTTTCGTGGCCGAGCATCTGCTGTACGGCACGGAGGTCGGCTCCGTTCTCGACCAGATGTGTGGCGAAGGAGTGGCGGAAGGTGTGGGGAGATATTTCCTTGGTGATGCCGGCCTTTTCGCATTGGCTTTTGATCATCAGGAATATCATCTGGCGGCTCAGTTTACCGCCGCGCCGGTTCAGGAAAAGGATGTCCTCGGCCTTTTTGGATACGTATGCGCGTCTTGTCTGCGAGAGATACAGCTGGACGGCCCGTTTTGCCGGCTCTCCTATGGGCACAAGTCTCTGTTTGTCGCCTTTACCTATTACCCGTATGAAAGCCTCATCGAAAAACAGGTCGGAGATGCGTAGGGATATCAGTTCGCTGACTCTCAGTCCGCAGGAGTACAGGACCTCCAGTATGGCCCGGTTACGCTGACCTTCTGGTTCGGACAGGTCTACCGAATTCATTATCCGGTCAATCTCCTCTACAGACAGGACCACCGGTATGTGCCGGGATATCTTGGGCGGATCGATGGTGTCAGCCGGGTTGACCTGTATCCGGCCTTCTATCTCCATGAATCCGAAGAAACTTTTCAGGGCACTTATCAGTCTGGACTGACTTCTCTTGGAGATGGCGGCGGCCTGCTGCGCTATGAATGCGCTCAGGTCCTCTCCCGAGAGTTCTTCAGGGGACTTGTCCTTGTATGTGCCGGCTAGTTTGGCAAGATCGGAAAGGTATGAGGAAACGGAGTTTGACGACAGTGCCCGTTCGATGACCAGGTATGAGCGATAGTCGGAAAGTATGTCTTTCCAGGAGGTCATTTCTGCTGCTTAGAGAGTTCTGGGTAAGACTCGCACCATTGTGTCAGCGGACATTCTCCGCATCTTGGATTGCGTGCCGTGCAGGTGTACCGTCCGTGGAGTATCAGCCAGTGGTGGGATATGGCCCTCTGTTCCACGGGAATGTGGCTTTCAAGATCGGCTTCGACCTTTTCCGGGGTTTTCCCATGTGACAGGCCCAGGCGGTTGGATACTCTCAGCACGTGTGTGTCTACTGCGATTACCGGCTTGTCGTAGAGGATGGATGCCACGACATTGGCGGTCTTGCGTCCCACTCCAGGCAGGCTCATCAGGCTGTCAATGTCAGACGG
This sequence comes from Candidatus Coprenecus pullicola, assembly GCA_018711925.1. Classification (GTDB taxonomy): domain Bacteria; phylum Bacteroidota; class Bacteroidia; order Bacteroidales; family UBA932; genus Coprenecus; species Coprenecus pullicola. The sequence continues at coordinate 43,653 of DVHR01000030.1, read as the reverse complement.
AATCACCGAATGGAAGTCCGATACCAGCTTGCGGGCCATGTCTATCAGGTGGCGGGCCTTGCTGTTGGGGTAGGAGACCGACCGGATAATGCTCAGGACATCGTCAAAGGCAGCCCCGGCAAGCGATTCCGGGTCGGGGAACCGCTTGAACAAGGCGGGAGTGACCATATTGACCCGCTTGTCCGTACACTGGGCCGAGAGGACCACGGAGACTATGAGCTCGTAGCCGTTCTTGAAGTGCAGTTCGGACTGCACGGCGGGGCGGTTGGCGGAAAACCATTCCAGAATGGCCGCATATCTCTGTCTGAGGGTGAGTTTCTGTGACATGGCGGCTGAGAATCAGATGAATTCGGACAAGTCCAGCTGGGTTTCTGACTCTTCCGGCACTTCAGTGCAGGAGAGTTTCTCGCACAGGAAAGTCCTGGCCGGATATTTTTGGAACAGACTTCTGTTGTGAGTCACCATTATGATTGTAGGACTGTTCTCGCCGGCATTGATATTCATCATAAGTTTTATAATCTCTTCGGCGGTGTCTCCGTCTTGATTGCTCGTAGGCTCGTCCGCCAGGATGATCTCCGGGTTATTGAGCAGTGCCCTTGCTATGGCCACTCTCTGTTTTTCGCCTCCAGACAGCTTGTCCAGTATCTTGTGCGCATTGTGTTCCATGCCTACGGCTTCAAGCACGGCCTCTATCCGTTCGTTGATGATTTTGCGGCCTTTCCATCCTGTGGCCCGCAGGACGAAGGCCAGATTGTCGTGGACTGACCTGTCCATGAGAAGTTGGAGATCCTGGAATATGACTCCCAGTTTTCTCCGCAGGTACGGAATCTGTCGTTTTTTGAGCTTTATCAGGTCGAAGTCACAGATGAATGCTTTTCCATGCCGTATCTCCGTCTCGCCTATCATGGACCGGATGATGGTGGTCTTGCCGCTGCCGACATTTCCGATGATATAGACGAACTCCCCTTTTCCGATGCTCATTGTCATGTCTGATATCACCAGTTTGCCGCTGCTGTTGAGGATGTCGGCGTGCTCAAAATATATTATAGGACGGTCTTTGCTTTCTTCCATAAGTGGTGGCTTAACCGTACAAATATATGCAAAATAATTGTTACATTTGCCCCAAATAGGTTAAAATGGTCTGTAAAAGATTTTTGGCGGTTCTTTTTGCCGCAATGCTGTTTCTTCGTCCGGTGGCGGCGGAACCCGTCATCCAGGACAGGAAGAGCTTGGAAAGACGTATGGAAAGGGTCAGGGAACTCTTTGACAATGATATGTATGCGGCAGCAAGGGAAGAGATCGCGTCCGTGAGGTCGGAGTGCTGTCTTTCAGAGGAAGACGAGTCTGCGCTGGCCGCTTATGCCATAATCTGCGATATAAGGCAGGGCGGTCCCAACCTGGATGCGCTTATGGAAGAGTACGAATCGGAATACAGATATGCTCCGGAGTACATGGGCGTCAGACTCATGTATGCCGGGTACTATTTTGACAAAGAGGACTACGCTGCCGCCCTTCAGGTACTGGAGACGGTGGATTATTCCCTGCTTTCCAAGAAAGACAAGGAACAGTATTTGTTTCAGCGTTCCTTCTGCCAGCTGACTCATGGGCAGTTTGAGGATGCGGAGACAGGGTTTTCTACCATACTTAAGGGCAGGCGCGGCAGGTATACGGTGCCGTCCACTTATTATATGGGCTATCTGGCGTATTTGAAAAAGGATTTCAGTAAGGCCGTGGAACTGTTCTCCAAGGTGCGGGACGACGGGCATTTCGGGGTGTACTGCGCTTATTATATGCTGGAATCCGAGCTGATGATGGGAAACTATGACTATGTGGTGGAGCATGGGCCGGTGGTGTCGGCGGCAGTAGGGGAGGATATGAGACCCAGGGTGGCCAGGATGATATCGCAGGCGTATTACAAGACCGGCAGACCGGAGGAGGCCGGAAAATGGTTCGAGAGTTATTCGGCGTCCGGAACGGACATGACCAGAAAGGACAATTATTATCTCGGCATCATATCCTATTCCGTTCAGTCGTATTATGCGGCCATTGACGCATTCTCCAAAGTCTTGGCGGAAGGAGAGGACTCGCTGTCCCAGAGCGCGTCCATGCACATAGCCGGCTCGTATCTCAGACTGAGGAACAAGCATGAGGCGTTGAGATACTACAAGAAGGCCTCTGGGATGAGCTTTGACGGCTCCGTCAGGGAGGAGGCCTATTTCAATTATGCGAAGCTGGCATTTGACCTCAATTCCGATATAACTGCTTTCCAGGATTATCTGGAACTGTGGCCTGAGACTCAAAGGTCGGACGAGATTTATTCCTATATCGCCACTTCGTATCTTCTCTCCAAGAAATACAAGCCGGCCATAGATGCCCTGAACAATATCCGCAGGCTGACTCCGGAGATGGATATGAACCTTCAGAAGGCGGCTTTCCTGAGGGGGCTGGAGCTGTTTGAGCGGGGCTCATACGCCGGAGCGGACACCGATTTCAGGATAGCACTCAGGCATTCGTCTTACAATCAGTCTCTGGCTCTCCTGACACGTTTCTGGCTTGCGGAGACCTGTTACAGGGTTGGAAATCTGAGTGAGGCCATAGGTCTGTATGAGGAACTTTGTCAGAATGCACGCTTCGCCGGCTTCAAGGAGTATCCGCTGGCTCTTTTCGGACTGGGTTACTGTTATTATGGGGAAAAGAACTATGCTGTCGCCATGGAGTGGTTCCACAAGTTTCTGGAGCAGCATGTCTCAGATATGGACCTGATAATCGAGGCAGAGCTCAGGATCGGAGACGCGCTGTTCATGATGCGTGACTATGCCGGAGCAGCGTCTGTCTACGGGAAGGTGTCGATGATGGATTATCAGCCCGGTTCGTTGGTGTATGCTGCGTATCAGTGCGCGGTGTCCTGCGGTCTGGCTAACGACGTGGACAGGAAGATAAGTATGCTGGAGGGTATTGTGGACAGAAGGGACATCTCTCCGCTTTACTCGAAGTCGGTATATGAGCTCGGTCGAACATACGTACAGGAGGGTATGACGGAAAAGGCTGAGCGGACTTTTAAGTACTTGCTCAATTCCATAGCTGATCCTCTTTATGAGAGCCGGTCTCTTCTGGAGCTCGGTATGCTCTGCTCCAATGCCGGCGAATATGATGAGGCTCTGGAGTATCTTACCCGGATAGTGGAGGAGATGCCGCTGTCTGAGGATACCGATAATGCTTTGGCGGCCATCGAGAGCATCTATACCGTGCTGAACAGACCGGAAGAGTATTTTGCCTATCTGGACCGTATCGGCATGTCTGCGGTGAAGACTCCGGACGAGAAGGAACTGATGATCTTCAATGCTGCCGAGCAGGTGTATCTTGCAGGTGACTACAGTGCGGCCGAGAGCAGTCTTCGGAATTTCGTGAGTCAGTATCCTGACGGTCAGAAGACTCCGCTGGCCTGGTTCTATATCGCTGAGTCTCTCAATGCTCTGGGCAGGAAGGAGGCGGCGGCGTCCGCTTATCTGGAGGTTATGGACAAGGGCGAGGGCTCTTTCGTGGAACTGTCCACACTGCAGTATGCCCGGATATGCTATGAGCTGGAGAGATATGCCTTGGCGGCTTCGGCCTATGAGTCCCTGTATGATATCGCCAGGCTGGAAAATAACCGTACGGAGGCCCTGCTCGGACTGATGTCGTCGTATTTCCGGGACGGCAAGTACAATGCGGCCATAGACGCTGCGTCAAGAGTCATCGAGCTTCGGGACCTGAAGGACGGTGACCGTATGACGGCTCAGTACATAATGGCCAAGTCCTGCCTGAAGTTGGGACGTAGGTCGGAAGCCTTGCCACTGCTGGAGGCTCTGTCGGGCAACGTGTTTACTTCTCAGGGTGCGGAAGCGGCATATCTGCTGATACAGGACACCTACGATGCGGGAGATTTCGAGGAGGTGGAGAACATGGTCTATGCCCTGTCGGATTCGAAGACGGACCAGATGTACTGGCTGGCCAGAAGCTTTATAGTTCTAGGAGACTCCTTCGCGGAGCGGGAGGACTGGGCTCAGGCCCGCGCTACGTTCCAGAGTATCCTGGACGGATATGAGCCGGAGGATGCGAAGGATGATGTGCTTGATCAGGTGAATATGAGAATGGATAGGCTAAATAAGATAGAAGAGTGATGCGTAGGACATATATAATATCAACACTGCTGGTGCTCGCGGCCGCTCTGCCTGTGCGGGCCCAGAATGAGATCAGTCAGGCAGTAGAGGTGGAGAGGGAGTACGAGGGGGCTGTGATGGACGTGGTGAAGTCACCGATAGAACCTGCCGTCGACGATTCTCTGCTGAATTTTAAATTGAATCTTGACTATACGGCTTTTTACAGTCCGTACCGGGACCTGTATGACTTTTCCCCGGTGCTCACCGCCGGCCCCAAGGCGGAGGGAAATGTGGTCTACCCGTGGCTGTATGCGAGAGTAGCCGCCGCCTATCCGTGGACTCCATCGGCCGACCTGTATATAACACCCCGTTTCGGAGAAAGGTTCTCCGCGGGCCTGTACCTTAACCATGATTCGTATTGGGGGCAAGTGCCTCAGGCGGTGTATGCCGGCAGTGTGATGACCTATCCTGGCCACAAGGTCAACGGTGACAGGATGAAGAACAGAGGAGGGCTCTTCATGGGATACCGGTGGACAAGAGGGGAGGTGAATCTGGACGCATCGTATACCGGAAGCCGGTATGCCCTTACTCCGGTGGACGGATATTCAGGGGCAACGCTATACAATCAGTTTGAGCATCTTAAAGCGTCCCTGCGTGTACGTTCTACGAATCCGGATCCGAATTCCTTTTACTACAATGCCGCTCTGGGGTACCGTTATTTCAATGACCGTCATGGTGTGCTGGAGCATCTGGTGGATGCGGATGCCTCTTTCGGGGCTACGATTAAGGGTGTGCACAGGCTTTACGTGACGTTTGGCGGTACATTCACCGGTGCTACGGCCGGCAATGCGTTTTCATCCCGGGGCATCTGGACGGTCTCGCCGGTGTACACGTGGGAGAGGGACAGGTGGAGGATCCGGGCAGGATTGACATTGTCTTCAGTCTACGGCGACTGTATCCGTAAGGACGGCGGCGGTTTTCTGGTGTACCCGGATGCGTCAGTGAGTTTTGAGGCGGCCCGCAATGCCCTGTGGTTGTATCTGAAAACTTCTGGAGACAACAATCTGTATACGCGCTACGACCTTTTCGCCCTCAATCCGTGGATGGAGGACAGCGGCCGTGCATATCAGTCGGCTGTTCCGGTTTCCGCTGAGTTCGGACTGAACGGTTTGGTTCGTGACCGTTTCTCCTACAGCCTGGGGATAAACTATTCTATGCTCAGCAACAGCCTGTCGTTTATGGCGACGTCTTTCAATGGCTTGTGGTACCAGGAGGCTAATCTGGCTGATTCGCACGTGTTCGGGATTGCGGGAATGCTAAAGTGGCAGTCTCCCTCTTTCATGGCAAAGGCCGAGTTCAACTATCGTGGATTCTCCAATCCGGACGCGGTACTGATGACGCCTGCGTTCGACGTGGACGCGGTGCTGGAGTACAATCTCAGACGCCGGCTCTTTATCCGGGCGGACTGTTATTTCCGGACCTCCACTACCGGATGGAGTGCGGCCTCCTCTGCTCCGGTCTCTGTCTGCCGTGTGCCCGCATTTGTGGACGTAGGCTTGAGAATCTCCTACGCGGTCAATACCCGCCTGATGGTTTTTGTGGAGGGCAATAATCTGGCAAACAGTAAGATACAATATTTTTTGAATTATGTTGAGCCCGGAATTAATTTCGGTGCAGGCGTTTGTTTCAAGTTGTGATATTTTTTGTATCTTTGTTCGATTTAAATAATATTGAACCACGATGACAGATAAAGAAATGATTGAAGCGGAAAGAGAGTATTCTGCGGACAGTATTCAAGTGCTGGAGGGACTGGAGGCAGTCCGGAAACGTCCGTCGATGTATATCGGGGACATAGGACCGAGAGGTCTGCACCATCTGGTCTACGAGGTGGTGGACAACTCCATAGACGAGGCTCTGGCCGGCTACTGCAGAAATATAGAAGTGACGATTCTACCTGATAATTCCATACGGGTCAAGGATGACGGCCGCGGTATACCTACCGGTATGCACGAGAAGGAGGGCCGTTCCGCTCTGGAGGTCGTGCTGACTGTCCTCCATGCTGGAGGAAAGTTCAGTAAGGACAGCTATAAGGTCTCCGGAGGTCTGCACGGAGTCGGTGTCTCCTGTGTGAACGCGCTGTCGGTATATCTTAAGGCCGAGGTTCACCGCGAGGGCAAGGTGTTCGTGCAGGAGTACAGCAGAGGCGTGCCGCAGTACCCGGTGAAGGTAGTGGGGGAGTGTGAGGATACCGGGACTATCATAACGTTCAAGCCTGACGCTGAGATATTCAGGACAACTACGGTCTATGACGCGGGGATTCTGGCCAGCAGGCTGAGGGAACTGGCGTTCCTGAACAAGGGCATCAGGCTGGTGCTCATAGATGAAAGGCCTAAGGTGGAGGACAGCACCGAGGAGAGGATGGAGGATGCCGAGCCGGAGGCACCTACCCGTCAGGAGTTCTATTCGGAGCACGGTCTGGTTGAGTTCGTGCAGTATCTGGACGGTACCCGCGAGAAACTGACTGAGAAGCCGATTTCCCTGGAGACAGACAAGACAGGTATTCCTATAGAGATAGCCATGCAGTACAACACCGGTTTCTCCGAGAATATCCATTCCTATGTCAACAACATCAATACTATAGAGGGCGGTACGCACCTTACCGGATTCCGCCGTGGTCTGACGTCGACCCTGAAAGCCTATGCCGAGAAGAACGGCTTCCTGTCCAAGTTGAAGTTTGACCTGGATGCCTCGGACTTCCGCGAGGGGCTCACGGCGGTGATTTCCGTCAAGGTAGCCGAGCCTCAGTTCGAGGGCCAGACCAAGACCAAGCTCGGCAACAGCGAGGTGGACGCAGCTGTCTCTCAGGCTACTAAGTCCGCACTGGAGACTTATCTGGAAGAGAATCCAAAGGATGCGAAGAATATCATAGACAAGGTCATACTGGCAGCCACTGCGCGTCATGCGGCCCGCAAGGCACGTGAGCTGGTGCAGCGCAAGACGGTGATGTCCGGAGCCGGACTGCCTGGCAAACTTGCAGACTGCTCAAACCGCGACCCTGAGAAATGCGAGCTCTTCCTGGTTGAGGGAGACTCTGCGGGTGGAACTGCCAAGACGGGCCGTGACCGTACCTATCAGGCAATCCTGCCCCTGAGAGGTAAGATCTTGAATGTGGAGAAGGCCATGGAGCACAAGGTGCTGGAGAGCGAGACCATCCGCAATATCTATACGGCTCTCGGTGTCACCATCGGCACAGAGGATGACAGCAAGGCCGCCAATCTCGACAAGCTCCGTTATCACAAGGTTATAATCATGACCGATGCCGATGTCGACGGAGCGCACATCGCAACCCTGATTCTGACATTTTTCTTCCGCTATATGCCTGATATGATAAAGAACGGCTATGTGTATATTGCTGCGCCTCCGCTCTATAAGGTCAAGAGCAAGAAGGGCAAGGAGGAGAAGTACTGCTGGACTGAGGACGAGCGTATCGCAGCCATCGCCGAGATAGGCAAGGGCAACGAGGGCAGCATCTATGTCCAGAGGTATAAAGGTCTGGGAGAGATGAACGCCGAGCAGCTCAAGGAGACCACCATGGATCCGGCCACACGTCTTCTCCGCCAGGTGACGATAGACAACGCCGCCGAGGCTGACCGCATCTTCTCCATGCTGATGGGGGACGATGTGCCTCCCCGCCGTGAATTCATAGAGGCCAATGCCAAATACGCCAAGATAGACGCATAAATTTTTAAATTACCAGATATGGATATTTTTGAAAGAATAAACAAAGACGAGGGCGGTCCTCTGGGACAGTACCGCGCAAGAGGTCACGGATATTTCACGTTTCCCAAGCTGGAGGGCGAGATCGCTCCCAGAATGATGTTCAACGGCCATGAGGTTCTCTGCTGGAGTCTCAACAACTATCTCGGACTGGCCAACCATCCCGAGGTGCGTAAGGTTGACGCAGAGGCCGCAGCCCGCTGGGGTCTGGCTTATCCAATGGGCTCCAGGATGATGTCAGGACAGACATCCCTGCATGAGAGACTCGAGAGAGAACTTGCAGAGTTCGAGCAGAAGGAGGACGCATTCCTGTTCAACTTCGGATATCAGGGTATCGTCTCCACTATTGATGCGCTTGTAAACCGTCATGATGTCATAGTCTATGACTCTGAGGCCCATGCCTGCCTCATTGACGGCTGCCGTCTGCACATGGGCAAGAGGATGGTTTATCCGCACAACGACATCGAGAAGTGCGAGAAGACCATCCAGCGCGCTCTCAAGGTCTGTGAGGAGACCGGTGGCGGTGTGCTGCTGATTACAGAGGGTGTGTACGGAATGACCGGCGCTCTCGGAATTCTGGACCAGATAGTCGCCCTGAAGAAGAAATATCAGTTCCGTATCCTTATCGATGATGCCCATGGCTTCGGAGTGATGGGCCCTCACGGACGCGGCACATCCGAGCATTTCGGTGTGATGGACGGTATCGACCTCTATATCGGAGCATACGCCAAGTCAATGGCCATTATCGGAGGCTTCGTGGCCGGTCCCAAGTCCATCATCAACTATCTCCGCTACAACCTCCGTTCGCAGATTTATGCGAAGTCCCTTCCCATGCCTATCGTGGAGGGCTGCCTGAAGAGGCTGGAGATTATCCGCGGGCCGGAAGGCGACCGTCTGCGCGAGAAGCTCTGGACTGTCACCCGTGCCCTGCAGAACGGATTCCGCGAGAGGGGCTTTGACATCGGACTTGCCCAGGCCTGCGTTACTCCTGTGTTCATTCACGGTACAGTTCCTCAGGCGACCAATATGCAGGTGGATCTCAGGGAGAACTACAACATCTTCTGCTCCGTGGTGGTATATCCTGTCGTGCCCAAGGGCGTGATAATGTTCAGGATCATACCCACTGCGGTTCATACCATGGAGGATGTCGAATATACTCTCAATGCATTCTCGGAGGCAAAGAAGAAACTCGATGCCGGAGAATATGACGGAGATGATATTCAGGACATGGCCATAAAGTAGCCTGGCGTCTGATGTGCCATAACTTACTCTAATATGTGAAGCTCCCTGTCCAGTGCGGGGAGCTTTGTCTGTTAATTAAAAAAGATCAGATGGAACAACACAATTTTCTTAAAGACCCGAAGATATACCTCTCGCTACTGGTGGTTCTTGTTGTGACAGTCCTGCTGTTCCCTGAGGAGGGGAAGTTCAAGTACAACTATCAGAAGGGCCGGCCATGGGTATATGAGACATTGCTGTCCCCCATAGATTTCCCGATACTCAAGACGGAGCAGGAGCTTCTGAAGGAGAAGGAGGAGAAGGCCTCGGAGGTGATACCGTATTTTAACTATGACAATACTGTGTGTAACCTTCAGATCAGGCGTCTCCGCTCTCTTCACGGGGAAAGCGGGATAGACGACCATGTGCTGTATTATATCATGGAGTCCCTGTACAAGATATACTCTGTGGGAATACTGCCGCCGATGGACAATGTCTCCACGGTAGGCACCATAGTCGTGCAGACAGACAAGCGGGCGCAGGAAAAGCCCATAGCCGAGGTATATACACCGGAGCGGGCGGAGGGCTACATGAAATACTACCTCTCGGTCAGTTTCCCGGCCTATGATGCGGACTCCCTGTACGCGGCATATCATGTCTCTGAGTATATTGTTCCTAATCTGACGTATGACCAGGACAAGACCAACCTGTTTCACAAGGAAGCGGTGGACTATGTCTCTCCGACAAAGGGCATGGTCTACGCAGGTCAGCTGATAGTCTCCGAAGGGGAGATCGTCACCACTGAGATAGAGCAGTTGCTGGACTCGTTCAAGCAGGAGTATGAGCTTACATACGGATATGCTGAGTCCGTATTCGGAGTCGGAGTCGGACATTTTATACTGTGCCTGCTCATGGCTGCCTCCCTGTTCGCTGTGATATTTTACACGAAAAAGGATATCCTGGAGAAGCGCAAGACATTTTATTTTATCCTGACTCTTTATGTACTGATGTTTGTGCTGACAGTCATCATACGCGGGCTTGATCCGGATTTTCTTTTCATCGTTCCCTATTCTGTGTTTGCCATATACCTGACAATGTTTTTCAAGAGCAGGTATGTGTTTCCTCTGTACGCTGTTATGCTTCTGCCCTTGTTGTTGCAGGCCGGAAGCGGAGTACAGCTGTATTTCATGAATCTCACCGGAGGCATCATAGCCATTATCTCGTTCAAATACTTCAATAAGGGGTGGTCGCAGTTTCTCAATTCGCTGTTTATTTTCCTTGGCTTGTCGCTTACCTATATGGGATTTCTGCTTTCAGGGGACGGCACGCTCTCGATGTTTAACGGAAGGGAGGTGTTCAGGCTGGCTGTCAATTCGCTTCTGGTGATAGCTGCTTATCCTGTGGCGTTTATTTTCGAGCGGCTTTTCTCACTGGTCTCGCATTTCCGTCTTGTGGATCTTTCGGATACGAACGTCAAGCTGCTCCGGGAGCTGGCCCAGAAGGCTCCCGGTACCTTCCAGCATTCGCTGCAGGTCGCCAACCTGGCGTCAGAGGCGGCCAGAGAGATAGGTGCCGATATGACGCTGGCCAGAGTGGGCGCGCTCTATCATGATATAGGTAAGATGAAGAACCCCCAATGCTTTGTGGAGAATACTCCGGCCGGATTCAACTATCATAAGGGGCTCTCGCCCGAGGAAAGCGCGCAGCAGATTATCCGTCATGTTGATGATGGAGTCGAGATAGCCCGCAGGCACAAGCTTCCTGAAGTCGTGACAGATTTTATACGGACTCATCATGCGCGTTCGCTGACCTTCTATTTTTACGCCCAGTACTGCAATGCCGGCGGAGACCCTGAAAATAAGGAGCCGTTTATGTATCACGGTGAGCTGCCCAGGAGCAAGGAACAGGTCATAGTGCTTATGGCGGACGCCGTAGAAGCGGCTTCCCGCTCTTTGAAGGACTATACGCCGGAGAGTATATCCAATCTGGTGGATTCGATTATAAGCAAGCGTTTGTCGGACTCCCAGCTGGTCGAGGCGGATATATCCATCAAGGAGATAGAGACGGTCAAGAGGATGTTCAAGGAGCGTCTGGAGCAGGTGTACCACGAGCGAATCGCCTATCCGACAATAGAAAAATCTTGAACCGGCGTGTTTTTTGCATATCTTTGCAGTTGAATTTGTATGGGGATGTTTTGGTTTTGACAGCACAAGACATCGGACTGTAAGCATACCGGGGTTGGTAACCCACCTCGTCATCAAGGTTCCGAAGCCATAACTGGCAACAACAACTATGCACTCGCTGCGTAAGTAAACCAGGTTTACTACCTTAATCGCGGTCGCCCAGGGCGATAGCGACGAGTATCCCGCCGGGCTTTCCGCCTGCTATGTCCGGCATACGGGGTATCATTAAAGCGGGATGCGGCCGTGGATTCTCCTAAAGCGGTCTAAGACTCAGGAGATAAGGCGGTGATGGCGTGTCTGTCCGCAGTCACCGTCCGACAACCAAAGACAGAATAAGTATGTAGAAAGCACTCTGGTGCTGTGTTTGGACGGCGGTTCGAGTCCGCCCATCTCCACAAAAAAAGGTCGCTTCGGCGGCTTTTTTTGTGGAGTCTGGCGGTGCGGAAGATAAAAGAATTACAGCAGTCTGAGACCAAAGTTTTCAGACTGCTGTAATTCTTTTGTTATGCCTGATGTCGGCTAGAAGAGGTAGCGGACACTCAGGGCTATGCCGCCTTGGAAAATTCCTAATGTGTTGAATCCGGCTCCGGCACTGTTGAAGTGAGGTCCGATGACAGGGCGCCAGTCAAGGGAGATGTTCATGGGGAACCAGAAGTTGTATTCTACACCGATACGTCCGGCAACTCCTACGAATCCTGTGACGTTATTGAATCCATACATTCCAAGGCCGGCTCCCACACCTGCGTACCAGTTCCATGAGCCTTGCTCCTGCCATGAGTTGATGGGGAAAATCCAGTCATAGGTGGCAGCTGCCTCAAGACCGTAGAATCCGGGCAGACCGAAATCAAGTTGCACCATATTGTCTCCAAGTGAGTGCTGGTAGGAAAGTTCAAGACCGTAGCCTATACGGCCTCCGATTGCGCGCGGCTGGGCATAGAGTGCTGCAGCTGTGAATAGAGCAATTGCAATAACAATGATCTTTTTCATCTTGTTTAGCTTTTAGTAGTTAATAATGATATGAGTTAAAAATAGATTACCGAGGACTTCTCTACTTCGGAGAGGATGGAGTTGGCTACGCGGCTGGCACCGAATCTAAGTAGACTGGGATTGAGCCAGTCAGGGCCGAGTATGGTGTCAACGATGGCGTAATACACAGCCGCGTCTTTGGCGGTGGAGATGCCTCCGGCAGGCTTGAAGCCCACTTTGCGGCCGGTCTTCCCGTAGTATTCCCTGATGCAGTCGCACATGACGATGGCGGCGAACGGGGTTGCGGCCGGTTCCATCTTTCCGGTGGATGTCTTTATGAAGTCGGCGCCGCATTCCATAGCCAGAAAAGAGGCCTCTCTTATCCTGCCGGCATCGGCCAATGCTCCTGTCTCAAGGATCACTTTCAGCACGGCGGCATCACCGACTATGTTTCTGATGGAACGTATCTCTTTCTCGCAGCAACTTAGGTTGCCGTCAAGAAAACTGTTGAGAGCGAGAACTATGTCTACTTCGTCAGCCCCTTCTTCCACAGCCATGCGGCACTCCAGCTCCTTGACTTTCAGAAAACTCTGGGAAGCAGGGAAGCATCCGGCCACTACGGTCACGTGTACTCCGGGTACGGTCAGTGTCTCCTTGACGGTTCTTGCGAAATTGGGGTATACACAGATGGACGCGGGCGGTTGATATCCGGGAAAATGTGTCTGGAAATCATTCACTTTACCTACCAGTTTGCGGACACTTGAATATGTGTCCGTTGACTTTAGTGTGGTCAGGTCGGTCATGCTAAGGCAGGCTTTTAGAACTTCCGGAGTCATCCAATGGCTGAGATTGTCATGGACGGCCTGTATTCTTTTCTCAAAATCTTCCATTTATTCTCTGTTTTTCGTATCAATAAGAATGGTGACCGGTCCTTCATTGACGATAGTCACCCTCATATTTGCACCAAATATACCTTTTTTAACGGGCTTCCCCAAAATATTTTCCAATCTTTGTAAAAATTTCTCGTATAAAGGAATGGAAATCTCCGGTCGCGCAGCTTTGATATAAGAGGGACGGTTGCCCTTCCTGGTGGATGCGTACAAGGTGAATTGGCTGATAACCAAAATGTCTCCGCCAACATCCCTTACAGACAGGTTCATGACCCCGCTGTCGTCATCGAATATGCGCAGATTGACAATCTTATGGCACAGCCATTCTATATCCTCGTCGGCATCCCCGTCCTCAATCCCGATGAGAATATTCAGACCGGGGCCGATCTCTCCGCAGCAAGAGCCTTCAATGACTACCGACGACTGGCTGACTCTCTGGATGACCGCTCTCATCTCAGCCTCTGACCTGAACGGTTATGCCTGCGGCTCTGAGAGGAGCGGCTATCGCTTCCATTTCGGCGACAGTGACCTTCTCAAGATCACTGGCGGGTGTCTCGCGGTCGAGCGTGTACATCATGACCTCACGGGGCCGCAGGTCAAGTACGATATCTCTCCATGGGTCGACACTTTCCTTGCAGGTCAGGTCTATGCGGCGGCCGTCTATGGTTCCCCGCAGGAACATGGTCTGTAGGATAAAGTTGCCGTTGAACAGCCTCAGATGCTCTATTGTCTCCTTGAGCGAGTAATGACCCACCGGGTTGTCCACCAGGCGGATATATTCTTCCAGACCGCTGTCAATCTTTAGGATGGGGTTGGTCACTTTCATCAGAGCCTCCCGGATTTCTTTCCTGCCGGTCATGGTCGCATTTGAAAGTACGGATACGGCGGCGTTCGGAAAATACCTGTCCCGCATCATCAGTGTGAAGTCGATGATTTCTGGGAAATCGGGATGCAGGGTGGGCTCTCCGTTGCCGGAGAATGTGATGGTGTCCACGGGTATGCTGTCCGTGTGCAATTGGAGGAAACGTTCCTGCATCCGCTGGAATACTGCTTCTTTTGTCGGGATAGTCTGGTCGCTCCTGCCGTCTTTGTTCCAACCGCACTCGCAGTAAATGCAATCGAATGAGCAGAGCTTGCCGTTGTCGGGCAGAAGGTTGATGCCCAGGGAACTCCCAAGGCGACGGCTCTTGATGGGACCGAAAACTATCTTGTGAAAAAGTATTGTTGACATGATATGCCGTGTTTCAGATTAATCGTCTGGATGTGCTTTCAGGGGTAAGCTGCATGTTCTGGAAGTCGATATTGTCGATGAGCACTACGCCTGGCTTCTTGCCTTTGTCGAAGGAGCCGAGTACGTCATCCTTGCCAAGGGCTGCCGCACCGTTAAGGCAGGCCCATGTCAGTACTGTCTGCAATGGAATGCCGGGATAGTGCCGGTGTATGCATTTAAGTTCCTCTACCATGGACAGGACGTGGTTGGATGAGAGGCTGTCAGTGCCGACGGCTATCCTCACGCCCATGCTCATCAGCATGGGCAGGTCTGCCATTGTCCTGTGTATGAAGATATTGGACAGCGGACATGTTACCCATGTGCAGTTTTTCAGAATCTGTTCGGCGGCGTAGACGCTGTCCTCATGTGCGACTGTGTTGTGTATGAGCAGTATGTGTTCTTCAAACGGGGCAGGATGGACTTCCTGAAGCCGCTCCAGAAAATGGAATATGGCCGGTCTGCCAGTAGCGGGGACTACGCTAAGTCCACGGTTGACGTAGTTGTCGTAAAGCGGTCCTTTATGAAATCCGATCATGTCGTCCTCCTCCTGGGACTCCTGATTGTGGTAGGAAATATATCCGGCCTTGAGTCCTTCGGCTGAAGCCATGCGCAGCAGATCGGAACTCATGGTGTAGGGGGAGTGCGGAGTTATGGCCGCGTCGATGCCGGTTTCGGCTGCCTTCACCGCCAGCTTGCGGGCATCTTCAATCACTGCCGGTGCATCCTGGGGCTCGGAACCGAATACCTCGATGAATGTCCTGGTGTACATCGGCCCCTCTTTCTTCATGGCGAAGCTCTCGTCGCAGTTGGAGATATCGGCCATGGCGCTGACTCCTTCCTTATACAGCTTTTCAAACTGTGCTCTCATGGCTTTCTGACGCTCTTCTTTGGGCGCTGACTCACGGAGGGCGTTGATCTGGTCTATGAAACCGGACATGCCGGTAGCCTCACGGAACTTGCCGTTCAGGTGTGACAGTTCTATATGGCAGTGCGCGTTGGTGAAACCTGGAACCAGTATTCCGTTGAAATATTCCGTGCTGCCGGTCTCTTCAGTCAGCCTTCCCGTGCCTATGACGGTTCCGTCTTCGGATACATCCACATATCCGTTGCATATTGGATCCGAAGTTATCGGAAAGATATAGTTTGCGGCTATTCGTCTCATTTGTTTTCTTCTTTTTTGTCCTTTTCAGAAATTTGTCTGGTATGTCTTACAGTGGATGTAAGCGGATTGAGTTCTTTCCTTTGCCGAATGGAGTTTCTCTTGTCATCCAGTATGTCCTTGAAAACAGGCGGCCGCATGTCATTTCTGTCGACTGTGTTTCTCAGTTCGGCAGCCCTCTCAGCTCTTTGGATACTGTCTTTGCTCAGTTGGATGCTGTCCTGTATTTCAAGAAGGCGGTCCACTTCATTCATGAAACCCGGTGTGCTGTAGAAAGTGAAGTTCTTATCGGCATTCAGAGCCGAGTCGTTGAATATCAGGAACCGGTTGACGGGACGCTCCATGAGCGCGGAGTCTATCACAGGGGAGCCTGGAATGGTGGAGTCCGGTTTGAAAAACAGTATCCTCATGCATTTGTATGCCATGCCGGCATGGACGCCCTCGGATGTGTAGAGCTCAAGAGAGTCGACCAGAGACCAGAGTCTGGGCCGCTTGCCCTCGGCTTCCAGTATGGCGTTCAGCTCGGCCTTGCGCTTTTCCAGCATGGTCTTAGTGTCCTCGAACACGTCCTCGAACTTATCAGGACGCCCCAAGTAGAAGTTTACGCTCCTGTTGTAGTCTTCAGTGGTATATCCATATTTGTTGAATATGGGCTCATATATCCTCATCGTGTCGGCCATTCTTCTGAGTCCGTAGTTTGCATCCACAGCCTCGTCGGTCATATAGATGTCATAGTATATCTTCGACATGGTGTCCTTCGGTATGATGTCCTTTCTGTCCCTGCATGAGGACAGGCACAGTAGGGCGGCTGTGAGGATGAGGAATAAGTATCGAATATTCGGAATATGTCGGGACATAGTACTCTTTGGATTGTTTCAGTGTGCAAATATAGAGAATAAAAGTTATATTTGCATCCTTATTGTAAGGCTATGCTGTTACGTCCTCCCAAACTGATAAAGAAGATTTATCCGTCTTTTATATGGTCTTTTCCGAAAGAGAAGGACGGGCTTTTCCTGACATTTGACGACGGGCCGTGTCCCCAGGTCACACCGTGGGTGCTGGACCAGTTGGACAAATACGGCGCGAAGGCTACATTTTTCTGCATAGGAAAGAACGTGGAACAGTATCCTGACTTGTTCGGGGAGATAGTACGACGCGGCCATGCCGTGGGCAGTCATACCTACAGCCATATTCCTGGTTGGCGCGTACATCTGGATGATTATGTGCAGGATGTGGATATGGCTGCTGAACTGATAAAGACCAATCTCTACCGTCCTCCGTATGCCAAGATAACCAGGCGTCAGGCGGATACTCTCAGTCTCCGCTACAATATCGTGATGTGGAGCATCCTCAGCCGTGACTACAACCGCAAGCTCGGACACAGGGCCTGCGCCCGTAATGTGCTGCCGTATCTGTCGCCCGGATCCATAACGGTGTTCCATGACTCTATGAAGGCGTCCAAGAATCTTTGGTACGCGCTGCCCAAGACTTTGGACGCAGTCAGCAAGGCCGGCTGGAAATGTAAACCGATATTATTATGACAGATATGAAGTACAATGTATTATTGCTCGGTTCGGGCGGAAGGGAACATGCCCTTGCCTGGAAGATAGCGCAGAGTCCCATGCTGGGTGAGTTCTACGCACTGCCCGGTAATCCCGGTATTAACTCCCTTGCCAAGGGTATCGAAGGGAAAGTGTCTGATTTCGAACTTATCCGCAGGACTGTAGTGGAAAAAAATATAGATATGGTGATTTGTGGGCCTGAGGACCCGTTGGTTGGGGGACTTAGGGATTTCCTTGAGTCCTGTCCGGATGTGAGGGAAGGCCTGCTGTTCGTGGGACCCGGCAAGGACGGAGCGAGGCTGGAGGGCAGCAAGGACTTTGCAAAGGAGTTCATGTCAAGGCACGGAATACCTACAGCAGCCTATAGGACTTTTACTGCGGGGCAGAAAGACGAAGCGTTGGATTTCCTGCATTCGCTCAGGCCGCCTTATGTCGTGAAAGCGGACGGTCTGGCAGCAGGCAAGGGGGTAATCATATCCGAGTCGCTTGATGAGGCTAAGGAGTCACTGGAGCATATTTTCGGCGGACAGTTCGGATCTGCCGGATCAAAGGTGGTCATCGAGGAGTATCTGGATGGAGTGGAGGTCTCGTTCTTTGTCCTTACGGACGGGCATGAGTATCTGCTTTTGCCTGAAGCCAAGGACTACAAGAGAATATGGGATGGAGACAAAGGCCTCAATACCGGAGGCATGGGCTCAGTATCTCCGGTGCCCTTCTGTGACGGGGAGTTTGTGGAGAAGGTGCGTGGCCGGATTATTGAGCCGACTGTCAAGGGATTGGAGATGGAGGGGATGGACTACAGGGGCTTTATATTTTTCGGGCTTATGAACTGCGGAGGAGATCCCTATGTGATAGAGTACAATGTGCGTATGGGGGATCCGGAGACGGAGTCGGTGATGCTGCGCATAGACAGCGATCTGCTGGCCCACATGGCAGCAGCTGCCAGGGGAAATCTGTCGGCGGAGGCAATCAAAGTGTCGGGCCGGGCTGCTGTGACTGCCATAATCGTGTCTGGAGGCTATCCTGAAAAGTATGCTAAAGGGTATCCTGTAAGCGGTCTGGAGGCCTTGACGGACATCACTGTGTTCCATGCCGGAACAGCCATGAAAGACGGAAGGCTTGTGACTTCGGGAGGCCGTGTGCTGGCTTTGTCCGCTACGGGAGAGACTCTGCCCGATGCAAGGGACAGAGTCTATTCCAGAGTAGACACTGTCTCGTTTGAGGGAGCTTTCCATCGGAGCGATATCGCTCTGGACATGATTAACTGGCCGGCAGGTAAAAGATGAGGGATGCCCGTCAGTCCTCACCGGTCATGGCGCTGCTGCTGGCTGTAGTAGCTGCGGGGATGGCCGTATCTGCTTTTTTCCTGCCTGCCGGTCAGGATGGAACGGCATCCGTACTGCAGCCGGACTGGCTTTCCAATGTGCTGTCGCTGCTGACGTTGCTGGCTGTCGCAGTTTCTCTCAATTATGTAAACTCCAATAATTTTCAGTTCTCCTCGGATTCCAGGCTGCTGTATTTGCCGTATTTGCTGGCAGTTCTGACCTTTTCAGGTGCGATATCGCTGACATACAGTCATCTGGCGGCATTCTTGACAGTCTGGACGATGTATTTCACCCTGATGTATGTCAACAGCGAGAATCATAGGCCCTATTATGCATTTATGGCCGGTCTGACCTCGTCGATGGCGGCTTTGATGCTTCCACCTCTCTTGTACGTGTGCGCGTTTATCATGCTGTATGTGATCTTTGTGCGGGGGCAGGCTCTGGCCCGTCTGCTGCTGTCCTACCTTTCAGCAGTGGCGCTGCCTTGGGTGTATGTCTCTGTGTGGTATGGATTTTTCGCGCAGGATGGGACTTTCGGACAGTTTTTGGCAGATTACGGTGAAGGATTGGTGCCGTCATTGCCTGAGTTATCCGGAATGGATTTACAGACTGCAATATATCTGTCCCTGCTTGCTGTCATCGGAATAAGGGCTGTGGTGTACATTGTCTCCAGAAGCCATGAAAGAAACAAGGCCCAGAAAAACGCGTTCGGTCTTTCTGCGGCCTTGTCCGTATTCATGCTCATTCTGGAGCTGCTGTTCGGGGGAAGTCTTCCTCCGTCTTCCATCATAGTGGCTGCTGTGCCGTTCTCGTTCGCCGTTTTTGATTTTCTCTCCAACGGCAGGAGGGTTGAGACAAATATTTTACTGTCGCTCCTCCTGTTGGCGGCAGTCCTGCTCAGAGTGTCGGAGTTCCTGAATTTCTAGATAGTCCTTCCAGGATATACTTTCAGGGCTTCTCTGAGGCAAGTCAGGGCTTCACGCAGATCCTCGACTTTGAGCACATAGGCGATGCGTACCTCGTCCTTGCCCTTACCGGGAGTTGCGTAAAATCCGGCCATCGGCGCCACCATCACGGTCTTTCCGTTGTAGGAGAAATCCTCGAGAAGCCACTGCGCGAACTTCTCGCTGTCGTCTATCGGCAGGCGTACGGCCGCATAGAATGCGCCCATGGGAGTAGGGCATACTACGCCCGGGATGGTGCGGAGAGTCTCTACCAGGAAGTCTCTTCTCTTTATGTATTCGTCCCTTACGGCCTTGAAATATGAAGCCGGGGCACTGAGTGCGGCTTCGGCGGCAATCTGTCCGTATGCGGGGGAGCAGAGACGGGCCTGAGAGTAGCGCAGCACGGCGTTCATCACTTCCTTGTTCTTGGACACTATCGCACCGATGCGCACACCGCAGAGCGAGTATCTCTTGGAGACTGAGTCGCAGAGAATCACGTTGTTCTCAAGGCCCTTGATGTGCATGCAGGAGTAGTGGGGCTCGTCCGTGTAGCAGAACTCGCGGTACACCTCGTCGGAATAGATGAAGAGGTTGTGCTTGCGGGCTACGTCTCCGAGCTTCTCGATCTCGTCCTTGGTGTAGAGCACTCCGGTGGGGTTGCAGGGATTGCAGATGATGATACCCTTTGTGCGCGGGGTTATGTGTTTCTCGAACTCCTCGATCGAGGGGATGGCGAAGCCGTTGTCCATGGAGGTGGTGATGGGCACGAACTTCACGTCGTTGACGATCGCGAATGAGTTGTAGTTGGTATAGAAAGGCTCCAGCACGATGACCTCGTCATCCGGGTCGCAGGTGACGGTGAGGGCTATCTGCAGGGCCTCACTGCCGCCTGTAGTGATGTTGATGTCCGTATAGTCGACATCAATGCCTATGTTCTGATAATACTTGGCCAGACCTTTGCGGTAAGACTCATTTCCGGCTGAGTTGGGATAGGCCACCAGCTTCAGTTGATTGTCCTTTACTGCCTGAAGGGCCTCTTGCGGAGACTCTATGTCCGGCTGGCCTATGTTCAGATGATATACGGTAATGCCCCTTTTCTTGGCGGCATCAGCATAGGGAACCAGTTTCCTTATGGGAGATGCGGGCAGTGCCTGAGCTTTTTTAGAAAGTGTCAGCATGATATTGATGCGTAAAATATTGTTAAATTTGTTTTATAGGGCAACAAAGTTATGAACTTTTCCGCAAAAACTTCTAAATTTGTATTTTGTTAACGAAATATTGTCAATCCTGCGAAAAGAGATTATGAGTAACACTGAAAGCAGATACATGCTCAGAGGAGTCTCCTCTGTGAAAGAAGATGTTCACAACGCCATTAAAAATATAGACAAAGGCCTCTATCCCAAGGCTTTTTGTAAGATAATCCCAGATATGTTCTCCGGAGATCCCGACTATTGTCTGGTCATGCATGCTGACGGAGCCGGCACCAAGTCCTCGCTTGCCTATATCTATTGGAGGGAGACTGGAGACATGAGTGTATGGAAAGGCATTGCCCGTGATGCGATGGTCATGAATACCGACGATCTGCTGTGCGTGGGCATAGCGGACGGCATATTGGTGTCATCCACTATCGGGCGCAACAAGAACCTTATTCCCGGCGAGGTCATCTCAGCAATAATATCAGGTACGGACGAGTTTATCAAGTCCATGGGGCGTTACGGTATACGGATGACTCTTACGGGTGGAGAGACCGCTGACGTCGGGGATCTTGTAAGGACTGTGATTGTGGACAGTACGGTGTGTGCCAGGGTGCGCCGCAGCGACATCATAGACAATTCACGGATATCCGCCGGAGACGTTATCGTAGGCCTGGCTTCTTTCGGACAGGCGGAGTACGAGGACGAGTACAACGGCGGTACAGGCAGCAACGGCCTCACCTCGGCCCGCCACGACCTCTTCGCCCACTATCTGGCGGACAAGTATCCGGAAAGCTATGACCATGCCATGCCTGTCTCTCTGGTGTATTCCGGCAGCCGTCTGTTGACAGAGATTGAGCCTGAGACCGGCCTGACATACGGCAAGCTGCTGTTGTCGCCGACCAGGACGTACGCGCCGGTGATGAAACGGATATTCGACGGATACAAGGACCGGATCCACGGTATGATACATTGCTCGGGTGGAGCACAGACCAAGGTCCTCCATTTTATAGATGCCCTGAGAGTGGTGAAAGACAATCTGTTCCCTGTTCCACCGCTCTTCAAGGCAGTGCAGATAGAGTCCGGTACCGACTGGCAGGAGATGTATCGGGTATTCAATATGGGGCACCGTATGGAGATCTATACGGACAGGGAGTCGGCTTCGGCCATGATCGATATTTCCCGTTCGCTGGGAGTCGATGCCAGGATTATAGGACATGTGGAAGCCTCTGACAAGGCCGAGGTCGTGATTTCCGGAGAAAACGGAAAGTTTGTCTATAACAACTAGTTCGCCGTTATGATGTCAGGACGACATATTCAAGGAGTTGTCACGGTAGTGCTTCTGTCGCTGCTTCTGGCCTCCTGCAGAGACGACGAAGGTGAGGAGGCTTTGTTGCCCATAGCCCAAAAGGCACTTACAGATACGGCATCTGTGTATTATATCGGTGCCGACCGTTATCCGCAGGATATATCGGGACTGCCCATCGGTGTATTGGACTGCAGTGTGAACGGCTTTGAAGTGGTGGAGAGGCTGCTTACCTTGGACTGTTTTGACAATATCACAGGAAAGCCGGAACCGGACGGAATCATAGATTTTGGAGGAGAGAACATACAGTTCCTGTCTGACAGGGCAAACGGCCCATATGGCGGATATATAGCTAAGGACAATTTGGACTTTCTTAAGGAGCAGGTCCTGAGCAACACTATTTTCCTCATGAGTGATGATTTCTTCAACCTGGCCGGTGACGAGTACCGTTCCGGTTTCAAGGAGCCTGTAAAGATGATAATAGTATCCTCGCCTGTAGCGGACCTGCGCGTACTGCCGGACATCAACAACTTTTTGGAGCAGAGCGGAACAGGTGTCAAGGCAATAGGAGTTGTCGAGGCCGGTATACGGGAGGCGGTGTCGGATGTGGATGAGGACGGCAATCTTTGTGTGGGGGTGCTCTTCGCTCCTGACGGAGTGTCCTCCATCGAGTACGAGTCGATGATAAGGAAGTCTGTCGGGAATACGGGAGGTAAGGTGCAGGTGCTGAATCAGGAAGCAGTAGGCCTGGATGCGGCCATAAAGGGAGATACAGCCTATGTGGACACTACGGCTGTCGTGGCCAGGGACTCATATGCCGGGCCTGTCGCCGGTGTCAGCTACAACAATATAGACATGTCCCTGTTTGACCGTTATGGATTCGATACTCAGGACAATGCCTTGTTGTATGTCAGGAAAGGTGACCTTTCCGGAGTACAGCTTAATTCGGTGGAGAATTATGCGCGTTTCCATCTGGTGTCCATGATAGAACGTCACCGCAGGAGCGGGAGCAGAGTCCCTATCTCATCGATAATACTGGCGGATGGCAGTTATGCTCAGATAAGGGATATTCTGGAAGAAGTGATGGAAGAACTGTACAACTACAGGCGTGGAGGCATCTACCTTTATCGTTCAGTAATATCTCCTGATTTCAAATTCATTGACCCTGCGGAGTGTGCCGCTGCCGAGGCGTATAAGGTTCTGAGGAATGACCGTAATCTGGCATTGAGAGGCGAACTGACCAGACTGGAGTCCTTTATAACCATGCCGTCAGCTTCATTGCCTGAAGACGCTCTCAATCCTGACGGAACCATGAAAGATGATTATAAATACGGACGTCAGTGCGGCAGCGAGGACCTGACCACCAAGGTGGTGCCGTTTGCTCCCAGGTATGTTACGCCGGAAATTATGAACTATATTGAAAGAAACAATTCGGAAGTATATTCCCTGATAAGAAATTACCTATATTAAAATGCAGTATCCAGCAAGTATTTCCTCAGAAGAACTGTCACAGCTTGAGTCAGTGGATTTTGACGGTCCTATCGTCGTCGTGTCGGATCTTGATGAAGATTTCGCGGAAGCGATGGACTATCTGAAGAGTCAGACTGTGATTGGCTTTGATACTGAAACCAAACCTAGTTTTACTTCCAATTCACCGCGTCATCATGTAGCATTGCTTCAACTCTCTGGAAGGGATAAGGCATATGTGTTCAGACTCAATCTGATAGGCCTGCCTGCTCCCCTTATATCAGTCTTGTCGGACGCTAATGTCACAAAGGTGGGAGCAGCTGTGAAGGATGATGTCCGCGGGCTGATGTACTACCGAAAGTTTACACCCCGGTCATTTGTGGACCTGCAGTCCATGGTGGCCGAGTACGGCATACAGGACAAGAGCGTGCGGAAGATGTCTGCCATCATTCTGGGAAAGAAGGTCTCAAAGACCCAGCAGCTTTCCAACTGGGAGGCGCCTCAACTTTCCGGAGCGCAATTGAAATATGCGGCTATAGACGCATGGGTGTGCCGCGAGATGTATATCAGACTGAAGACCGAGGGAAAGTGATATGACGACAGTGTTTTTGAAAAAGGGCAGGGAGGAGTCCCTCAGGCGTTTTCATCCGTGGATCTTCTCCGGGGCTGTGGCATCAGTATCCGGAACACCGTATGAGGGAGAGGTGGTGGAAGTCCTATCCTCAGAGCGGAAATTCATGGCCTACGGGCATTTTCAAAAAGGCTCGATAACCGTGCGCGTGCTGACTTTCAATCAGGACTGTCCCCCTGGTGATGACGGTCGTATGCCATTGGAGTTCTGGGAAAACAGTATCTCTGCGGCTATGCGGGTGCGTACCTCCATCGGTCTTCCCTCGTCCCAGACCGACTGCTTCCGTCTTGTGCACGGTGAGGGAGACTCACTGCCTGGCCTGGTGGTGGATGTATATAAGGATGTGGCTGTGCTCCAGGCGCATTCTGCCGGAATGTATCTGTCGGCAGATTTGATAGCAGACGCGGTTATGAAGTGCGGAGCAGGCCGTATCAGGGCCGTATATAATAAAAGCGAGGGTACGGCTCCGCATAAGGCCGGTCTGTCGCTTCAGGACGGGTATATTACAGCACCATACGGGGCAGACGAGTGCGCAGTACAGGAGAACGGGCACAGGTTCCATGTCAACTGGGAGGCAGGACAGAAGACTGGTTTCTTTCTGGATCAGAGAGACAACCGTGAGCTGGTGGGGGAGTACTCAAAAGGGCGGAATGTCCTTAATCTATTCTGTTATACAGGGGGATTCTCCGTGTATGCCCTGAATTGCGGGGCATCTTCCGTAGTATCGGTGGACTCGTCAGCTGTGGCAGTCGGGATGCTCCGGCGCAATGTCCTGCTCAATACCGGCTCTGAGGATGCCGGCGGCAGGCATGTGGCTGTCTGTGCCGATGCCTTGGACTATCTGCGTGATGTGTCTAATGGCCGGTTTGACCTGATGGTCGTGGATCCGCCGGCGTTCGCCAAGCACCGTGACGCTCTGGACAATGCGCTCAGGGCCTACCGTCGTCTCAATGCGTCGGCCATAGGCAAGATCGCCTCAGGCGGCCTGCTCTTCACTTACAGCTGCTCGCAGGCGGTGGACCGCAGGACTTTTGAGCTTACGGTCTTCTCGGCTGCGGCTCAGACAGGCCGCCGGGTACGTATACTTCGCAGGCTTACCCAGCCGGCCGACCATCCTGTCAGTATCTATCATCCCGAGGGAGACTATCTCAAGGGGCTTCTCCTGTATGTTGAATAATCAGTGACGCCATAGTTATGCACGAGATTCATCTGTATCAACGGGACAAAGCTGCACGGTATCGGGAACTGATTCCTCAGATACGCTCACTTATGGAAGGCGAGACGGACATGACAGCCAATCTGGCCAATGTGTCGGCAGCCCTTAAAGAGGCTTTCGGGTTTCTCTGGGTGGGCTTTTATATGGTGAGGGAGCATGAGTGCGAGCTGGTGCTCGGACCGTTTCAGGGACCTGTGGCATGTACTCGTATCGCTTACGGTCGTGGGGTGTGCGGTACGGCCTGGAAAGAGGGGAGGAGTATCATAGTAGATGACGTTGAGCAGTTTCCGGGACATATTGCGTGCAGTTCCCTCTCCCGTTCCGAGATAGTCGTGCCCTTGGAGCCGTCAGCTGGAACGATACTTGGCGTACTTGATGTAGACAGTTCTGAGACAGGAACTTTCGATGAGGTTGACCGCAGGTATCTGGAGATGTTGTGTAATATAATTTGCGAATCTGCAAAATAGTATCTATATTTGCCCTCCCAATTCGCTACGGTACCATGGCCGAGTGGTTAGGCAACGGTCTGCAAAACCGTGTACAGCAGTTCGATTCTGCTTGGTACCTCTGAAGCAAGAGGCTGCAGCATTGCGGCCTTTTTCTTTTTGATGCATCCCTACTTCCGCAAGATTGTCTTTCGGGAACCGGCTTCACTGCTGCATACACTATAGTCGGCTTGCATTTTCGCACCCAGTCTCCTCTTCTCAATTGCTTCCAGTCTGTAATTGGTTATTTGGGGTATAGACTTGGAAGACAGACGATTATGGGATTATGAGAATAACAGATAGTGCCGTATCGGGTCAGATTTCGGCTTGAAAGAGCAGTATCTGTTACCGGATTGTGCCGATAAGTAGGTGAGTATATGTGCGTTATGATGAAGAACTGATTACAGACAGGGGTTGGCGCAGCGTACTGAACAGTTGTCTCAAAAGAGGTGTCCTGCCGGGGACTCTGCCCGTTGAGGATATCAGCTTTTGCGGAAAGAGACTTTGAGGAGAACGGGCTGATGGTCGGAGTTGTGGAAACGCAGGTCTAAAGCCTTTACCGAGTCTACGCTGATGCCGTCGGAAACGTAGTAATAGTCGGTGACGGTGAGGACGGATTCCGGTCCGTATACTGTATTCAGGTGACGCAGTGTCTTGGCCGAGGAGTCCCATGCGATACGGCCGGTTCCCCGGAGCAGTGTGGTATCTATCGCGACAGTAGTGAAATGCGGGTCTGAAAGTTCCTCTGTGGACGGGGAATAGTCCGGTGGATACTGGTTCCAGTCACCTCCGATGATAAAAGGAATTCTCCAGGAAAGTAGATTCTCGGTCAGTTCTCCTAAAAATTCTGTTTCGGCAGTGCGCATGCCGCCGGTGTCGTAGGCGGTATTGTGGGTGTTGCCTATGACGAGACTGCTGCCGTCAGCGAGACGGAATGTGGCTGTGAGGAGGCAGCGTTTTAGGTTGAACATGCTGACCGGCCAGGGGAAACGCGACGGGTACTGCCATCTTAGGACTTCCTCTGGGGCTATACGGCTCATCAGCATTACTCCGCTGGCGATTTTTCCCATCGGAGCCTTGACCGGTATGGGGACAAAGAAAGATTTGTAGTTGTATGCCAGATAGATATGGTAATCTGGAAAAGCCTTGCGCAGCATCTCCACCTCGTTGATGCGGTAAGTGCGCCTCGAGCATTCGTCCACTTCCTGAAGCATGATGATGTCGGCATCGTGCCGGCGTATTTCAGATATGATGCCTTCGATGTTGGCCAAAGTCCTTTCACGGCTGGTACGTACCTGAGTGCCGCCGTCGTAGAAGAAGTCCATGTCATCGCCCAGTCCGCCGTAACCGATGTTCCAGCAGAGTATGGTGACGGAGTCCGGCAGGGCATCCGGGCTGCCTTCGGAAGCCTGTCTGTCGTGGCTGGCAGCTGGGGGATTGGCCGTGGAAATGACGGAGCGGTCCTGCAGCACCTCCCTGTCGGCGGGACGGTAATCAGTGATTACAGCAGTCAGCAGGAACACCAGGAAAGCGGCCGCCACTGCAGCCAGAACATAGAGCAGAATGTGCATTGCGCGTCTCATTTTCATTTGTCGTCAGGGAAAAAGAAAGAGGGATGACTCCGAAGGTCACCCCTCTTATAGTGTCAGTTCTGAGATGTGTCAGAATGGGTAAAATGCAAGGCGTCGAGGTTCAGGGCGAAGGAGTTTACTTCTGTAAATGACTGAGCCATGATACCGAAGATAACGCCGCAGTTTCCCTTGTTCTGGTAAATCTTAGAGCTTGGGACCAGCAGCTACAAGAGCCTTACCAGCCTCATTGCCTGTGAACTTCTCGAAGTTCTTGATGAAGCGGCCTGCGAGATCCTTAGCCTTTACATCCCAGTCCTCGGGCTTTGCGTATGTGTTGCGGGGATCGAGGATGTTGGTGTCCACCTGGTCGAGCTTGGTAGGGATGGCAAGGTTGAAGTAAGGGATGGTTGTGGTCTCAGCCTTGTCCATGCTGCCGTCGAGGATGCGGTCGATGATGGCGCGGGTATCCTTGATGGAGATACGCTTGCCGGTACCGTTCCAGCCGGTGTTCACGAGATATGCGGTGGCGCCGACTTTCTCCATTCTCTTCACGAGCTCCTCACCGTACTTGGTGGGATGCAGGGAGAGGAATGCCGCTCCGAAGCATGCGGAGAAGGTAGGGGTGGGCTCGGTGATACCGCGCTCTGTCCCGGCGAGCTTGGCGGTGAAGCCGCTCAGGAAGTAGTATTTGGTCTGCTCGGGGGTCAGCTTGGATACGGGAGGAAGAACTCCGAACGCATCTGCGGTCAGGAAGATGACCTTGGAGGCGTGGCCGGCCTTCGATACAGGCTTAACTATATTCTTGATGTGGTAGATAGGGTAGGATACACGGGTGTTTTCGGTAACACTCTTATCGGCGAAGTCAATCTTGCCGTTGGCGTCCACAGTCACATTCTCGAGGAGAGCGTCACGACGGATGGCGTTGTAGATGTCGGGCTCGTTCTCCTTGGAGAGGTTGATGACCTTGGCGTAGCATCCGCCCTCGAAGTTGAAGATTCCGTCATCGTCCCAGCCGTGCTCGTCGTCACCGATCAGGCGGCGCTTGGGATCTGTGGAAAGGGTGGTCTTGCCTGTGCCGGAGAGACCGAAGAAGATGGCTGTGTCACCGTCCTCACCGCAGTTGGCCGAGCAGTGCATGGAAGCGATGCCGCGCAGGGGGAGGAGGTAGTTCATGTAGGAGAACATACCCTTCTTCATCTCACCGCCGTACCAGGTGTTCAGGATTACCTGCATCTTCTCGGTGAGGTTGAAGACTACTGCTGTCTCGGAGTTCAGACCGAGCTCCTTGTAGTTCTCTACCTTGGCCTTGGAGGCGTTGAGCACTACGAAGTCAGGCTCGCCGTAGTTGGCAAGTTCCTCGTCGGTGGGGCGGATGAACATGTTCTTTACGAAATGTGCCTGCCATGCCACCTCCATGATGAAGCGGATCTTCTGACGGGTGTTCTCGTTGGCGCCGCAGAATGTGTCCATCACATAGAGTTTCTTGTTGGAAAGTTCTTTTGAGGCAAGGTCCTTGAGGACTTTCCAGGTCTCCTTGGTCACGGGCTTGTTGTCATTCTTGTATTCGTCCGAAGTCCACCATACAGTGTCCTTGGATGTCTCGTCCATTACGAAGAACTTGTCCTTGGGAGAGCGTCCGGTGTAGATACCGGTCATCACGTTAACGGCTCCGAGCTCTGTCAGCTGTCCTTTCTCGTATCCAGTCAGCGAGGGGTCCATCTCAGCCTCGAAAAGCTGCTCGTATGAGGGGTTGTAGATGATTTCAGGTGTCCCGGTGATACCGTACTTGGTCAAATCGATTTTAGACATTGTTTATAGAATTAATTGATAAATACTAATCTTGTAAAATAATTCAACATCGCTCCCTCTCTTGCAAAATTTTTGCCAGAATATTTAATATCTTTGTGTTTGTGAAAGAAATCTTGAAAAAATACTGGGGATACACTTCTTTCCGGCCCAAGCAGGAGGAGATAATCTCTTCCGCACTGGCCGGAGAGGACGTGCTTGCGATTCTGCCTACAGGCGGAGGCAAGTCTGTCTGTTTTCAGGTGCCGACGATGATGAGAGAGGGACTGGCGGTGGTGGTGTCTCCGCTCATCTCCTTGATTAAGGACCAGGTGCAGAATCTGAGGGCGAGGGGGATAAAAGCAATGGCCGTGCACTCGGGCATGACCCGAAGGGAGATAGATATCGCGCTGGACAATGCGGTGTACGGGGACTACAAGTTCCTGTATCTGTCTCCGGAGAGGCTGCGCACGGACCTGTTCCGGACCAGGGTGCAGAAGATGCAGGTCTGTTTCCTGGTGGTGGACGAGGCGCACTGCATATCCCAGTGGGGCTACGATTTCCGGCCGGACTATCTGCTGATATCCAATGTGCGGGAACTGCTCCCGGATGTGCCGGTAATCGCACTTACGGCAACTGCGACGCCGGATGTCGCGAAGGATATCGAGGATAAGCTCGGCTTCAGGAAGGACAATATCATCTGCTCCGGCTTCGAGCGCCCCAATCTGTCGTATGTCGTGCGCAATACCGAGAATAAGTTCGGTACTCTGCTCTCGCTCTGCAATGCGGTGCAGGGTACCGGTATCGTGTATGTGAGGGAGAGGAAGGCGGCAAGGGACATCGCCTCGTTTCTCGTATCCCAGGGGGTGAATGCGGGTTTTTATCATGCCGGTCTCAGCAAGGAGGAACGCAACGATGTACAGGAGAGGTGGAAGAGGGGAGACCTGAGGATCATCGCGGCTACCAATGCATTCGGTATGGGTATTGATAAGCCGGATGTTAGGTTTGTCTGTCACTTTGACTTGCCGGAGGCTGTTGAGTCGTACTATCAGGAAGCCGGGCGTGCTGGCAGGGACGGGTTGCACTCCTGGGCCGTGCTACTGTGGAACAAGTCGGACATCAAGCGGCTGGAGGCCATATACCAGAGCAGTTTCCCGGGACTGGACTATATCGCGGACATATATCAGAAGGTGTTCAAGTTCCTGGGGATAGCCTATGAGGACGGGGCTGGGGCAGTATGCAAGTTCAATCTGCTGGAGTTCGTGAGGCGTTACCGTCTCAACGCTGCCATGGCCTACAACGCTATCAAATATATCGAGATGTCTGGATACTGGACACTGACTGAGGAGATTGACAATCCCACGCGGATCATGTTTACGGTCAACAGGGACGACCTGTACCGAGTGCAGCTGGCGGACCAGTCTCTGGATACGTTCGTCAAGGCCCTGATGCGTATATATCCCGGACTGTTCTCGCATCTTGTGGCTATCGACGAGGACTATGTGGGCAAAGTTACTATGAACTCAGCAAGGGCTGTGAAGCTTAAACTGCTTCAGCTTTCCCGCAGCGGAGTTCTCAGATATATTCCCAAGGTACGATCTCCGCTGATATGCTTTGCAGGGGAAAGACTTACCCCGGACAATCTTTATCTGTCGGAGACGGTTTACGGGCGGCGCAAAGCCATGTTTAAGGAAAGGCTGGAGGCCATGTATAAATACATCTCGCCGGTAAGCGACCGGTCAGCTGCCCAGTCCTCCTGCCGCAGCCGCCGCCTGTCCGCTTATTTCGGACAGGAGCAGTGCAGGCCCTGCGGCATCTGCGACCTCTGCGCTCCCGGCGAGACGTCTCTGTTATTCTAGTGTATAGCGTCGGCTATTTGATGATGACCACCTGATTGCCTCGTGCTGTGAAAGGCTGTGCGTCACGGCCCATACCCTGATGTGTCATGCGTTCAGCCGGAACTCCGAGTCCGATAAGGTAATTGTATACCGTGCGGGCGCGCAGTTCTGCAAGCTGTATATTGTAATTGTAGGAGCCGGTGCTGAAGTCCGCGTATCCGCAGACAGTATAAGTGCGGTCAGCCGTAGATGACTTGATCTGATCGGCGATTACGCTCAGGTGCAGCTTCTCAGATTCCGAAAGTACGGCTCCGTTGTTGAAGAATATGCATTGTTCCGGTGTAGACTCATCCATCACGTGCTGTTCCTGAAGATCCGCGAGATCCTGCGCAGCCTGTTCGGCCTGCTGTCTGGCATTCTCTGCAGCTTTCTGACTTTCAGCCAACTGTGTCTTCAGATTGTCTTCAGCGGCTTTTGCGGCCAGTGCTTCTTTCTGTGCGGCTTCTGCGGCTTCCTTGAGATATTTCAGATTCTCGGCAGAGCAATCAGCAGCGGGACGTACATAGTCCCTCTTGCCGAACCGGTATGTGACACCGACCGAAACATTGCCGGTGCCCAGGAATCTGCCTCTGGGAGAGTAGGATACCGGATTGAGACTGGACATGCCCAGGATTCCTTTGATCTCCAGGTTGATGTCTACGCTGGGGCATACGCGGAAACGGCTGAGGAGGCCGGCTGTAAAAGCGTAATTGATGGTGTGCCGGTTGCTGGCGAAGAGACCCATACCGGCAAAGGGTATCGCGTAGTATACACGGTCTTCCTTATAACCTCCGATCCAGTTGGAGAAGTTGGAGACGATGTCTATGTGGGCAAACATGAAGTTCCATGCGGTCTTGCCACCGGTCGGATGGACGGTGTGATAGTTGCCGCCCATCAGTTGTCCCCTGATACCGACAACAGGGTGAAGCCACTTGGTGACGGAGAGTTCTCCGTTAAGTCCGAAGCGGTCACCGTATCCTCCGAGATTGCCGCTGCTGAATGAGGCGAATCCGGTACCGAAGTCAGCTGATATCTCCCAGTTATCCCAAAACTTGTTGGTTACAAACCCTGCAAAGCTGGGGTAGGGCTCGGGAGTTGATGTTTCTTCCTGCGCCATGGCAGGGATTGATGCAATTGTCAGAGTGAAGACAATAATTGTTTTGTAAAAGTTATGCATTATGTTTAAATTTAAAGTTTCCAGGATTTCCAGTTCTCGTCGATACCGGGGCCCGATATCAGTTCCGGAGTCTGTTCGGAGTCGTTGATCCAGACAGAGTTGGACTGGACATTGGCCTTGACGTCCTGATACAGGTCCTCTATGGTGATGTCTCCTTTCGTGTCCCTTAGCTTCTTAAGTAGGAAATAGGTGAACATTCCATGCTTTTTCTCCTCGTAGGGCATGGATCTCTGTGTGGCGGAAGACGCGGTCATGACTACCATGTTTCCGCTGACCGGAGTTTTCTTGGGCTGTATGATAATACCGCGTCCCATGCCGCTGTAGCAGGCGTCGAGAAATACCATTGCCCGTTTGCATCCGCTTCCGCTTATTGTGGCGTACAACTCTTCCAGTTTTACTCCCTCGGAAGGTGCGGTCGTGCTGACATCCACGGGGATGAGATAACTTTCCTTGGACTTTCCGTCCACCTGCCCGTGCCCGGCATAGTATACGTACAGCTCTATGTTTCCAGGATATATACCGGCAATTCTGGCGAGCTTGTTTATGTTGAATCTCATCTGGGAATAGGTGGCGTTCTTGAGCAATATGATGTTGTCCTCAGGCACACCTATTATCTTTACTGCGTATTCCTTGAACGCATCCGCGTCGTTGACGGCGTATTCCACGTCCGGTTCGTACAGAGTCTGCTGTTTAAAGGAATTGTAGTCCTCATTGCCTATGATCAGGGCGTATTTATTGATGTCCGGAGAGGCTGTCTGGGTGAGTCCTGTCAGCAGTTCGGATCTCTCGACAGTCTTTCCGTCCGAAGTCTCCATCATGATATCCTGCATCCGGGAATAATAAGAGGGTATTGCCGCGGCCTGTCCCGTAAGCAGATTGACCTCCATGTTCATTTTCCCCGTTTCAAACAGAAAATACTTTATGTCCTGATGCTTTCCGGTGAACTCTGTCAGAGTCGCCACTATCGAATGCTGTGTGTCCTGCGCTGCGGTACTGTCCAGTACAAATGATCGCTTGAAGGTTCTTGTGGCTCCGGGGGCGATGTCTCCCACTACGGCGACCGAGTCCAGCGGTGTTGTCCCTTTAGGCCACATCATGTCCACTCTGACGTCCTTTGCTATGTCCGCTCCTTCATTTGTTATTGAGAATTCGAGGATTGCCTCATTGCCGGGATTAATCGGGGCATGGTTCGCAGAATGTATCCAGTACGAAGTCAGCATCGGTCTGCACTGGCTGATTCCGACTGCGGAGAAGGTCATTGGGGATGAGACAGACTGCATCTGATTGTCAGCTGTGGCCTTGATGGAGACATGTATGTCCTCGGACGTGATGTCCATGGCCGCTTTGCCGCTGAATGTGACTGTCGTATCGCCGCCGGCCTTGAGCGAGCTGATGATATTGGTGTTGCCGGAGTAGGAGAAGCCGGAGGCCGGTCCAGACTTTCCTGTCATGGTGACATGGATATTGGAGGCGTCCTCGTCTCCCTTATTGGCGATCTTGACCATGATTCCAAACTCCTCGCCTGGCTCGACGGATGCGTTGCCGTTCCTGTCGTTGAGGACAATCTGCTCAATCTGAATGTCCGGATACCTGTCATCCTTGGTGGACATACGGATCAGACCGTTCCGTCCGGAGTAGACGACATAGGCCATGCCATCTTTAAAATCAGAAGCGTATGAGAACACGGTATCAATGACAAACTCCCCGCTTTTGTCTATGAATCCGTATTTGCCGTCATAGCAGACCCACGCCTTACCCTCAGAGAAATCTCCGGCGGCGGAGCATTCGTCTGGGAGTGTGAGAATAGGATTGCCCAATGTGTTGAGATATGTCAGCGGCCCGTGTTCAGACCTTACCAGAACACGGCCTTCGCTGAATTTGGAAATCATATCGTATCTGGCAGGCAGCAGTGAGTATACGTCATCCTTGTATTTTACAAACATGAATTTACCTCCATGCTCGATGAATCCGCTTCCATCCGGCAGGAATTGGACTCTGTTTGCGGGATTGAGCGGAAATGTCAGTCTGTGCCTGCGTCCGTTCTTCTCGATTGCGAATGGTTTGTCCTTGAATATGACGAATGCGGTATTTCCATAAAAATCACTGGCAGCGTCGAATACAGGCTCCATAATGAAGCGCCCCTTATTGTCTATGTATCCGTATTTGTCCTTGCCGTTTATGCTTTTCCTGACTTTTGCCAGACCACTGCTGTATGGGTAAAATGTAAGGCTGGCAGGAAGTTTCTGGAACTTCCCGTCCGGATAAAGGTAATAGCTTGAGTCTCCTATGTGAGCCAGAGCCAGCCCCTCGGAAAAAGAGGAGATGTCATCGTAGATACATTCAAAGACGGTCTTGCCCTGAATGTCTATTGCTCCCCATTTGCCGTCGAGCTTTACGACGGCAAGTCCGTCCTCAAAATCGCCGGCTTCCTCATACTTGGATATAATGGATATGTTTCCGTTTTTGTCCAGATATCCCCATTTCCCGGCTACGCAGTAAGCAGCCATACCTTCAGAGTACGGCTTTAGAATCTGACCCTCCACCGGACGGATCCATTTGAAAGGTACTTGATTCTGGCGCAGCCCCTCATCAGCGTATGCCGTGAGCTGAGCTAAAGCGAGTATAATAAAGGCAGAAATTGAAAAAATATGAAAGCGTTTCATAGCTGTTAGTATATATTATTGAATTATAATTGCTTCCCGATAGGCCGTCCTCTCATCAGCGGGTATGGTGTACAGCCATTTGAGTACTGAGTCAAAAGTGACAGCGTCTTCTATGAACGGAATATTACGTTTTGTGGCGACGGCAATGATGTTGATGGTCTCCATCTTATGAGATTTGTCCAGTTTCTCCATCACGTAATCGATGCTGGGGTTGAGCGGGAAAGCATACTCTTTGTCTTTTTTAAGGGGCGCGTCGCTGTCATAGCTGCTTGGATACAGGAGCATTCCACCGCTTTCATCGAACCAGAAGACCCTGAGCCAGGCATCGTGACCGTAGAGTTTGACCGTAAATGTCATATTCTCTCCGCTCTCATAGACTCCCTTGATGCCGTTGACTTCCATCTGGAAAGTCAGGTCCACCTTGGTGTCTACCAGTTTGACATCGGCGTCTATGGTCGCCACAGCGTACCTTCTGCCGTCGATGACCTCCTCAGAGTAGACGACATCCCTGACAGTGATAAGACCGTTGATTTCCAGTGTCGTCATGCGCGATAGTACCTGGCTGAACTCGCTGCCGTCATCCTCGTTGATCAGGCCTGTTACAGACCAGAGCCTCTCAGAGACACCTGCCTTGCGCATGGCATTGAGTTTGGCGTCCTCCAGGGCTTTCTGCTCAGCCTGCGCCAATGACAAGTCCCTTGTCACCTCACACCGCCCGGTCACATCCTTGACCCTCTTGTTCTGGGCCAGGCCGCAGTACACCGGGGCAGTCATCAGCAATGCAATAGTAAGAAGTAGTATCCGTTTCATCGTTTAGATCAAATTACCGCGCAAAGATAGCAAATCAAAACCGTATATAAAAGAACTGCCGATGAGTAATCACCGGCAGTTCTTTTATTGCATATCCGAAGTATGTCTCTATTTGATAATGACAGTCTGGTTGCCTTCTGCATTGAAAGGCTGCTGGTCCTCGCCGGCACCCTGATAGGTGAGCTGTCCGGCCGGTACACCAACGCTGATGAGATACTCGTAAACCACGCGGGCACGTTTCTCTGCCAAAGCAGTGTTCTTGGCCTTGTCGCCTGTCTTGAAATCAGCGTAACCTGTGATGCTGTAGACATAGTCCTTAGGTCCTTTCTTAATCTCGTCTGAAAGAACGGTCAGACGGATCTGATCCTCAGGTGTGAGGACTGCCATTCCGAAATCGAAGAATACCATCTCCTCGGGAGTAGCAGCATCAAGAGCCTGCTGATTGCGGATTTCCTCAAGCTGCTTTTCTGCCTCAGCGAGACGTCTCTCCGCGTCATTTGCACGCTGCTCAGCTGCTCCTGCCTCTTTGTTCGCGGTAGCAAGTCTGGTCTGCATGTCGTCTTTGGTCTCCTGCACTTCAGCAGTTGCTCTTTCGGCCTCACGTTTCAGGGACTCTATGTCGTTAAGGGTGTAACCTGCGGCGCCGCGCTGGAAGTCTCTCTTGCCGAAACGGTATGTGACGCCGACAGAGATATCACCGTTGCCGAGGAAACGTCCTCTGCCAGAGTAAGAGACGGGATTAAGACTGGACATGCCGAGAATACCTCTCAATTCCAGGTTGATATCCACGCTGGGGGATACTCTGAACTTGTTGGTCAGACCGGCTGTGAAAGCGAAGTTGGCAGGTGCGCCCATCGTGCCGGAAGCGGTCTTGGATGCATCAGTGAAGTTGCTGGCGTACAGTCCCATACCAGCGAACAATACTGCGTAGTAGACCCTGTTCTCCTTGTAACCGCCAATCCAGTTGGACATATTCAGCATAGCGTCTACGTGTCCGTAGAGGAATGGCCACTTGATCTTCTCGTCACTGCGGACGGTATTGAAGTTGCCGCCCTGCAGTCCGGCCCTGACACCCACTACGGGATGCAGCCACTTGGCAACGCTGAACTCTCCGTTAATCCCGAATCTGTCACCCCAGGCACCTTGGTTGCCACTGCTATATACGGAGAATCCTGTTCCGAAGTTGAGCGAAATCTCCCAATTGTCCCAGAATTTGTTGGTTACGAAACCTTTAAAACTGGGATAAGGATCAATGTCCTTTTTCAAAGAATCCTTACCATCTCCCGCAGTAAGAGAAAAGGAGGATAAAAGTAAGATAAAAGCGATAGCTGTTAAAAAATAAAGCTTTTTCATAAAAAAGTAATTTAATTTTTTACAAAATTATACAAAATCAATAAACTTGGTACATATTTTTAAAAAATGTCATGGAAAATATTTAATAGCCTTAAAAAGTTGAAAAAATATTACTCATATAAAGAATTGTGTTTATCTTTGCATAACGACGTTCTGCAAGTGCTTTACAGACGTACGTGAACTATGAAGGACAGATTATCCGGACAAGCGGCAAATATTGTTGATACTCAATCCGTTATATCGGATGGGAGGAGCCAAAGGAATGCTTTTGAGGCAAATTCTCCTGTGTGGTGGGCTATGAGTGCTCCGTATCAGAGGGAGTTGAAGGCCAAGGCGGCACTGGACAAGCTGGGTATAGAGAATTTCGTACCCATGCGTTATCAGGCTGTCCGCAAGAGAACCGGATCAATGGCCAGGGAGTTGCTTCCGGCCATACACAATCTGATATTTGTCCGTGGATCCAAGCCGTGTGTCAGCCAGGCAAAGAAGGATATACTCTGGCTTCAGTGGCTTACAAGACCAGAAGATGGAAAGAACGTGCCCGTTACAGTTCCAGATAAGGATATGGAGCAGTTCATCGCGGTGACCAATACATACAACGAACACCTTATATATATACAGCCGGACGAGATTGACCTGCGGAAGGGAACTCCTGTCCGTATTCTGGGAGGACCGTTCAATGGCTTTGAAGGAACCTTCATAAAAGTGAAAGGATCCAGAACAAAGAGGGTGGTGGTCATGCTCAAAGGAATTGTGGGAGTGGCAATGGCGGAGATAACGCCGGACCTGCTGGAAGTATTATAATCGGAAAATCAATCATCAATGACACATAGAAGTATTTTTACAATTCTCGCTGCAGCTCTGTCGGATATCATCATGCTGGGCTCGTGCGCTGTGGCCAAACAGGTTCCGTATTTTCAGGACATACTGTCAGACAGTACACTGGCTATAATACCGGAACCGGTGCCTATTAGGTTTGAACCGGAAGACAAGATCTCAATCCTGGTCAACAGCCGTGACCCTCAGCTCATGATGCTTTTCAACCTGCCGGTGATTCAGAGGTATATCGGCAGTGACAATCCTTCATTGAGCGGCAGCAACAGTTATCTGACCGGATATACGATAGACGGCGATGGAAATATAGATTTCCCGGTGCTGGGCAAGATTCACCTGGCCGGCAAGACAAGGGAAGAAGCGGCCTCATATATAAAGGAGCAGCTGGTCTCCAACAATCTTATTAAAGACCCCGTGGTGACTATCGAGTATATGAACCTGACTGTATCGGTGCTCGGTGAGGTGAACAAGCCGGGCCGCTACAGTATAGACAGGGACAGAATCACTATATTCGATGCACTCAGTATGGCTGGAGACCTTACTATCTACGGTCTTAGGGAGCATGTGACGGTAATGCGTGAAGTGGATGGAGAGCAGAAGATATACGAGGTCAATCTTACGTCTGCGGAGAATGTCCTGTCCTCACCTGTATTCTACTTGCAGCAAAACGATTTCATCTATGTGGAGCCGAATAAGATGAGGGCCAATCAGGCGACGGTCAACGGCAACAGTTTCCTGTCTTCGTCATTCTGGGTATCGGTGGCATCTTTGCTGGTATCTCTCGGAGTTCTTGTATTTAACTAAAGTTTTTAATTTATGAGCGAGAATCAGACAAATACAGTCTCCCGTCAGGAGGAGACTATCAATATAAAGGACTTGATATTCCTGTACTTCTCAAAGTGGAGATGGTTTGTCCTGTCTCTGGCGGTGTGCCTGGGTGTAGCGGTACTTTATCTTCTTAAGTCGCCCTCCGTGTATACCCGTTCGGCCACACTGCTGATAGAGGACAACGACAAGGGCGGCTCGATCTCCGCGTCGGAGATGAGCTTTGCAGACCTGGGCCTATTCCAGAGCAACACCAACGTCAACAACGAGATCATAGCCATGAGCTCCCCGGCGCTGATGCAGGACGTGGTCAGGCGTCTCCACCTCGACATGACCTACACGGCGGACGGACGCTTTCACGACGAGGTGCTTTATGGCTCCGCATTGCCTGTATCGGTGGCTTTGAATGAGTTTACCGACGGAGAGTCTGCGTCCCTTACCATGTATGTCGATACTTCTGGAGCTGTAAGTCTTTATGATTTCCGGACTGTCCTTAACGGGGAGAATGTGAGGTACAAGGATGTAGTTCAGGGAAAGGTAGGCGAGACGGTGGAGACACCGCTGGGAGGCATAGTCGTCAATCCGACAGCCTTCTTCTCCCTCGTCGGGGACGGCATGGAGATAACTGTCTCGAAGAGCACGCTCTACGGGGCCACAACGGCTTACTCATCGAAGCTTACGGTGAGCCTGCTGCAGAAGGAGGCCACTGTTGTGAGCCTGTCCATGGAGGACGTGTCCGTGCAGCGCGCCGTCGACGTTCTCAACACCCTGATCTCGTCCTACAACGAGAGCTGGGTGTCGGCGAAGAACCAGATAGCGGTGAGCACGTCCGCGTTCATCGATGACCGCCTGCGCGTCATAGAGCACGAGCTCGGCGCGGTGGAGGAGGATATATCGTCCTACAAGAGCAAGAACCTCATACCTGACCTTCAGGCCTCATCTGACCTCTACATCCAGCAGAGCAGTGAGACCGAGGTGAAGCTCCTCGAGCTGAGCAACCGCATGTACATGGCCAGGTACATCACCGACTACATGAGCCGCGAGGAGAATGCATTTGAGCTCCTGCCCGCCGGGACCGGCATAGAGAGCACTGGTATAGAGGGACAGATCTTGGAATATAACAACAAACTGCTGGAACGTAATTACCTGGTGGCAAGCAGCTCCACTTCCAATCCTCTTGTCGTGGATGCAGACCAGGCACTGCAGTCCATGCGGGCAACCATACTGACCTCGCTGGAGAACTACACGGTGATGCTGCAGAACCAGATGGAGTCCCTGCGCCAGCAGGAGTCCAAGGCGACGGACCGCATAGCCGCGACTCCGGACCAGGCCAAGTACCTGTTGTCGGTAGAAAGGCAGCAGAAAGTCAAGGAGTCGCTGTACCTGTTCCTGTTGCAGAAGAGGGAGGAAAACGAGCTGTCACAAGCATTCACCGCGTACAATACCAGGCTCATAACCCCTCCGACCGGCAGCATCAATCCGACTTCTCCTGCAAAGATGCAGATCCTGCTGATCGCATTTGTCCTCGGCCTGGCTATTCCGATGGGCGTGTTCTTCATTATCATCAGCGGCAATACAAAGCTGCGCGGAAAGAAGGATCTGGACAATATGTCTGTGCCTTATATCGGCGAGATACCTATGTGTGACGGGAAAAAGCGCTCTATCAAGCGGATCCTGCAGGATATAACCCGTAGACGTGGAGGTAAGAATGAGGATGTCACCATAGTCGTCAAGGAGGGAAACAGAGATATAGTCAACGAGGCGTTCAGGGTCGTGCGGACCAATCTGGAGTTTATGACCGGCTCCTCGTCCCACTCTGTCTTTATGACAACCTCGTTCAATCCAGGCAGCGGAAAGACATTTATAACGGTGAATATGGCCATGTCTTTGGCGATAAGAGGCCGGAAAGTACTGGTGATCGACGGAGATCTCAGGAGGGCTACGGCCAGCAGAGTGATGCAGTCTCCTTCGACAGGTCTGAGTGACTGGCTCGGAGAGCGTGAAACGGACATGGAGAAGATACTTCTCCAGACAGACATTCATGAGAATCTGTGGATAATGCCTGTGGGAACCATCCCGCCCAATCCTACAGAATTGCTTCAGAGCGGTCGGTTGAAGCAATTGATGGATGCATTAAGAGACCGTTTTGACTGCATCTTCATTGATTGTCCTCCTATTAATATAGTGGCGGATACACAGATAATCAGTAAAGTCGCAGACAGGACAGTGTTTATAGTCAGAGCCGGACTGCTGGAGCGCAGTATGCTTACCGAACTTGAGAATGATTTCCGTGACGGACGTTATCCAGCCATGTGCATGGTTCTCAACGGTACGGTGTCCAAAGGCGGCAGCTACGGTTACAAGTACGGATACCAGTACGGCTACAACTACGGTTACAATTATTATCACCAGTCATAGCTATTGCCTGTTAAGCGGATGTTTGTGTTATTTAGAAAAGGTACGATAGGGGAGACAGGTATTCTCCACGGCCTTACCGACTGGCACAGTCATATCCTGCCCGGGGTGGATGACGGTTTAAGGAGCATGGAGGACAGCCTGGATGCACTCAGCCTCTATGAGTCACTGGGCATATCGGAGGTATGGCTTACGCCGCATGTCATGGAGGATGTCCCAAATGCTACGGAAGCCTTAAGGGACCGTTTCGCAGAACTGCGTAATGCGTATAAGGGGCCTTTGCGCCTGTATTTGGCTGCCGAGTATATGATGGACAATCTGTTTGAGCGCAGACTGAGGGACAGGGACCTGCTGCCTCTTGGAACCGGAGGAAAGCATCTGCTGGTGGAGACATCCTATTACAATCCTCCCGCAGGTCTTGTGGAGATACTTAAGAGCATTAAGACTGCCGGTTACTTCCCCGTGCTGGCTCATCCGGAGAGGTATATGTACATGGACATGGAGGACTATTCGGCCCTGATGGACAGTGGTGTACGGTTACAGCTCAATCTGTGCTCCCTGGTAGGGATGTACGGGAAAGAAGTACAGAAAAAGGCTTTCCGGCTGCTGCGAAAAGGATACTTCAGTATTGTCGGCACGGACTTGCACCGACTTTCGCAACTGGACTTCCTGACAAAGACCAGGCGCCTCCCGGGCAATATATTTAAAAACTTATCCAAAACAGACTTTTTGACAACTATTTGACTATGCATAGACTTATTGAAAAATTTCATCTGGACCGATTCCTCAGTGCCAGGGCAGTACTGCTGCTGGATACCGCAGTGTCGGTTATAGTTTCGGCGCTGGTGCTGTTCCTGTCAGGAATATTATTCGCAGGGGATGTACTGAACCGCCCTACGCAACTGTGCTGGATATGCGGCTCATTTGTATTTTCCGTAGTGTCATTCCTGCTGTTCAGGACGCACAAACTGATTATCCGTCATTCTTCCCTGCGCGAGATCGGAACACTCGGCCTTGCAGTCATACTGAAAGGAGTACTTCTGGCACTGATGGTCTGGGCTCTGCCTTTTACTGACTTAGGCAGCACACGTATAAAGGTCGTCCTGATCCTGGATGTTCTGGGAACTGTATTCGTACTGCTGACTGTGAGAGTCGTCATGCTCTATGTTTACGACGCACTAAAGCGCCGCAGTTACAGCTATAAGCCTCGCAAAAGAGTACTGATATACGGAATAGGGGACAAGTCCATATCTATGGTGACCAGGCTGCAGAATTCTCCGCATTACCGGGTGGTGGGATTTCTTATCTACGGTTCCGCTCCCGAGCGTCATCTTATCTCCGGATTCAGGGTCTTTTATTTTAAAGATGAGAAAAGCATAGCCTATTTGAAAGAGAATGTAGGACTGGAGGCTGTTTTGTTTGCAAAGGGGGATGAGGCGCGGGAAGAACAGTCCAGATTGATACAGTATTCTGTCAGTAACAAGATAAAGGTCCTGATTGCTCCTGAGATAGACGAGGTGGTGGACGGTCGTATAATGACCAATCCAGTCCGTAAGATAAAGATAGAGGATCTGCTTGGACGTGATGAGATACGTATATCGATGGATGAGATAATAGCCGATTTCAAGGACAAGACCGTCATGGTCACCGGGGCAGCCGGCTCCATCGGAAGCGAGTTGTGCCGGCAGTTGGCTACGTTCGGTATCTCCAAACTGGTGCTGTATGACAACTCCGAGACCCCGATGCATACTCTCCGTCTGGAACTGGAGGAGAGATTCCCGGAACTGAAGTTCGTACCTATAATAGGCGACGTGCGCCTGCCGCAGAGACTGGACTTCGCATTCAGAAGCCACCATCCTCAGGTGGTCTTTCATGCAGCGGCCTACAAGCACGTGCCCCTGATGGAGGAGAATCCCTGTGAGGCCATCTATACCAATGTCATAGGCTCGCGTTTCGTAGCAGACATGTGCGTAAAGTACGATGTGGAGAAGATGGTGATGATATCCACCGACAAGGCTGTCAATCCGACCAATATCATGGGGTGTACCAAGCGTCTGGCTGAGATATACGTCCAGTCGCTCGGTCTGGCCATCGAGCAGGGCAAGGTGTCAGGCAAGACAAGGTTCGTTACGACCAGGTTCGGCAATGTGCTGGGCTCAAACGGCTCTGTAATACCTCGCTTCAGGGAGCAGATATCCAAGGGCGGTCCCGTTACGGTCACGCATCCGGATATCACAAGGTTCTTCATGACCATCCCGGAGGCCTGCCGTCTTGTGATGGAGGCGGCGACGATGAGTACCGGCAACCAGATATTTGTATTTGATATGGGTAAGTCTGTCAAGATAGATACCCTGGCCCGCAGAATGATTGAGCTGGCAGGTTTCGAGCCGGACAAGGATATAAAGATTGAGTACACCGGTCTGAGACCCGGTGAGAAACTGTACGAGGAAGTTCTCTCCGACAAGGAGAACACCATACCCACGTCCCACGAGCGCATCCTCGTCGCGAAGGTTCGCGAGTACGACTACTCCACGGCCTGCGGCGTGTGCGGGTCCCTGCTGTCGCTGTCCCAGGCGGTGGACATACCCTCGGCCGTGCTGCTGATGAAGCGC
>DVHR01000003.1 GCA_018711925.1 Candidatus Coprenecus pullicola | reverse complement strand
AAT
Source organism: Candidatus Coprenecus pullicola (assembly GCA_018711925.1). Lineage (GTDB taxonomy): Bacteria > Bacteroidota > Bacteroidia > Bacteroidales > UBA932 > Coprenecus > Coprenecus pullicola. The sequence continues at coordinate 18,565 of DVHR01000003.1, read as the reverse complement.
CATTTATAAGGTGTCCGTTCATGCAAGTACCGGAAACTTTCCACCTTTTGTTCATTTAAGGCCCCAGTTTCCCATAACCTGTCAATCTCTTCCTCTGCCCGGCGGGCAAAGAAGTCGGATATGGCTTGCTTCAGTTGCGCCAGCATTTCAGGCGTATCAACGAAAGACATCATGTCCAGCAATTCCATTTGTGCGTTGTTGAATACAGTGTTTTGCATATCTTTGCCTCCTTTTTTTGCAAAGATAGTTCTTTTTTCCTTAAATTACAACTCAAACCTGTCAAAGAACGCTCTTGTTATACACGATATAATATATTCCTATACTGGATATGCACTCTGTTTAGAGGTCGGCGTTCACGCTGTCCTCTACTTTATTCCAAGCGGTAATCTCGGCAGATTCGACGCTCAAGTCCTTGTTGCGGACGGTGATTGTCCAGACATAATTGTTGCCTGCCTTCAATGCACCGTCGGGAATGTCGAGCATGGCGGTGTAGGGCTGGCTGTTGTAATCCACGCTCAGTTCGATACTTGTTGTGGACTGCGGGAAGAGGATGACCGACGAGGTGAGTGCACCGTCCAGTCTCATTGTAAGGTCGGCTGTCTGTGCGTTCGCATCCGCTTCTGCCGTGCCGGTGGCGGTGTCGAAGCTGCCTTTCAGCACCAGTCCGGAGAGTGTGTAGCCGGTGGGCTGGATGGTAGTGAAGTCCACACCGCTACCCTCCTTGAAGGTGAGCGTAATCTGGCTCATGCAGTGGTGGAAGGAGTGGTCTTTCGTCGGGTCATTCTCGCCTGCCGTGTTCCCGTTCCTGAAGTTCACTTCGGGATTGTGCGTACTGGCAGTGGCGCCGGTGGCATAGAGGAAGTCAATGGCGGGCTGGTTCTGCTGCGCCGTGGCATCGGTGGTGGCGGTCAGTGTCCCACCGTCCGCATCGTAAGGATAGTAGGCGGAGAAGGTGGTCGGGTCGTCATCTTGGAAGAAGATAATGGTTCCCGTCGGTGTGAACTTCCCGCTTTCCCACCGATAGGGCACGTTGGTGTAGCCGAAGCGGCTTTCGGAGATGCCTATCTCGTCACGTTCCGCCCAGGCGGTTCCGCTGGCGCGGGTGGATACGGCATCTGAGATTTCGGCGTTAATCACTGCGGCCACGGAGTCATCGTTCAGGTTCTCGTCGTCGTTGGTGCAGGCGGCCGCACAGAGGGCGAGCACTGCGATTGGAAGTAATCTGGTATTCATCGTATCTTTCATTTATTGTTTCTTTCCCGTATTTCTTTTTCCATTGTTATTCTTTACATTTCGGCATCCACTCCGCCGCCGTCCACTGTTTCCCAGTCTGTGATTTCACCGGTGAAGCCCGCTTCGCCCGGGGTCTCGGCTATTGTGCCGCCGAGGGTCAGGGGCGCGGTCTTGCCGTCGTTGAAGCCGTTGAGAGCAGACGTGAGGTCGCTATTGAGAGATGTGGGCTGCGGGTTGCCGTCAGTGTAGGTCAGTGTGGCGGTGAGCCGCTGCGCGTCGCCCGCAATGCCGAGCAGCCGGACGGTTGCCATCCACTTGCCCGCATCGTCGCCCTCAGTTATCTTCGTAAAATGCAGTTCCACCTCCGAGGGCGTACCGTGGGTGCCCGTGGCGAAGTCCAGCGTCCCTGCCGCTCCGCTCAGCGTGCCCCCGATGCTCTCGATACGCTCTGCCGCATCGCCCGTCGGCTCGATGACGAGGGTCAGCTGCCGCACCTGCTGATGCATCACAGCGGTCAGTTCGTAGTCTGTATCCGCTTCTATCTCTATCTCCTGCACGGAAGTGAAGAGCCAGCCGGGAGTATTCACGATGCAGCCGCCGTCCGCAGCGGCCACAGCAGCCGTCGTGCCGCTTACCGTAATACCTTCGGGTATGTTGTAGGCCGCAAGGGTATAGTTGCCCGGATTGAAAAGATAGTCCGGCGAGTGGGTCGCACCGGTCTCCGTGCCCGTATAGTCACCCATGACAATGTGCCACGAGGCGGGGATGTCCACGCCCTCGCCGCGGTCGCTCCAGTCGGCGGTGAGGGTGATCTTCCCTGTGTCGGGATGCGGTGTGTCATGCAGTTCGTCCTTGACGCAGCCGCCCAGCGTGAGCAGCAGCGCAAGGGTAAGAATCGTTGTCGTATATCTTGTCGTTGTCTTCATATTCTCCTCCTTTCGCTAAAACAGCTTCCACACCAAGGTGACACCCGCATTGACCGGGCCCCACCAGTTCTTCGTCTCCTTGCCGGCACGCACCCGCACACCGTCAATGACCTCATATTTCTCATAGTCCGCGTGCAGGCATCCCACCGCTACATTAAAATCCAGCGACAGGGCTTTGTTCAGCCGGAGTTGGTAGCCGCCGGTGATACCGCCGCCCATCAGGTCGCCCTGCCTGCCGGTGCCGGAGAGCTTGTAGTTGAACTGCCCGGCCTTGAACATTGCGCCCAGATAGCCGCGCTTCTCCTTGCCCATATAGTAACGTACTTCCGGAGCCACCTCCCACAAGGCATAGCGGCGGTCATTGTCCTGCCATGTCCATGAAGTCCACGAACCGTTCACGGCGATGCCCACACTTGGGGTGATGCGCCACTCGATGCCGACATCGGGCGTGAGTGTCGCCCAACGCAGCAGGTTGGCACGCAGTGAGAGCGTGTAGCTGTCGGCATCTTCGGCTTTCTCCGCCGACGGGCTCACGGTCTCCGTCTCGCTTCCGGCTGCGGCCCGCTCCATTGCGAGGCTGTCGGCCCTGGCCTGTTCCGATGCAAGGCGTGCCGCTTCGGCGCGTTCTCGCTCCGCCTGTTCCCGGGCCGCACGCTCCTGCTCCAGCCGCTGCTGCTCGGACTCCTCTGTCCTTCGATGCCCGGCGGCAAGACACGCCTCCTCAGCATCGTCCCTGACGGCCGGAATAACTATGCGCACCGTCACATAGTCCCCGCCGCCTGAGTGGTTCTTCGTGACGAAACATTCCTCCTTGATTCCGCCGCGCACGATAAGTTCCGACTTCACGCGGTTGGAGCGGACTTTCGCCATCGCAAGGTTGTCGGCATCGCTCTCTCCGGCGGTGCAGTAGCCGTCCACATGGAGAGGCACTCGCTTATTCAGGATGTCCGGCTTGTACTGCTCCACGCACTCCAGCAGCCGGGACAGCTCCGCGTCATTACCGTTGAAAGGTACATAGAACATGTCCCTGTCGGTGACGAAGCGGAACGTGTATACCGTATCGGACTTCCCCTGCGCAAAGAGAGGGAAAGCCACTGCCGCCAGCCATAGACACAGGACGATAAAAAAGATTCTTTTGCTCATAATTATTATATGCTTACTTTTTTCACTATACGGATTTCAGCACATAAAATTAAGCGAAAAGTACTCACTTTACGCAAGCCCTGACAGGCAAAGACTGCCTTAATTGTCAGAAATGCACATCTTTGTCATTTAGGATATTTTGACTTTGTTGTTTAGACTATCTTTTGTTGCTACGACTATTCCCCGATTGCCTGAATCTCCTGCTGCATCATCTCGGCCTTCCTCCACTTTGCAGGTGAACAATTCATATTTTCCCTAAACAGCCTGATGAAATGACTCGGTGATTGGAATCCTGATTTCTCGGAGATATCAGCAACAGTAAGCCTCGGATACCTGACAAGCATGCGTTTCGCATATTCAATACGGAGAGATGCTATCCAGTCGCGGAATGACATATTGTATGTCGTCCTTATGTATTCGGACAGATAGGTGCGGTTGGTATGCAGAAGGTCGGAAAGTTCCCTAATGGTAAGACCGTGACGCAGATATCCTTCTGTCCCGACCCAGGCCATGATTCTTTCCGCTATGTCGGCATGCCATGACGGTGTTTCCTGTGCCTGTATTTCTCCATGGTCAATGTCGCACAATATATCTTCCTCCGCGGACACTTCACACTCTATCGCACTCTCGACCTGCTCATAAAACAGCAGGTAATTATAGTAACAGTAAAACAGGTAAATATAGAACGGGATGGACGAAAGTATCCATAAAAAGATCCAGTTGCCAGGCAGGAAAGTCAGCAGCCCGCACCCGACACCGAATATGATGGCCCAGTAAGTAAAGACAGACATCCATTTGATATACGAGCCGATATCATCCGAATGCGTATCGTTGAAAATCCTGACCGCCCTGTGATAAGCCAGTAGAAGCCTGCGGACCAGAAAAAGGCCGTAACCGATCAGCCATGCGGTCATCGCTGCCAATCCAGCCTTCTGCATCGCACCGTCAGGCAGCAGAAACAGTATCGCTCCGGATAGGACGGAAAACGATAGCCATAGGCAAAGATGACTCCGCAATCGGCGCCGTGTGATGTAGAAACGGTCCAGCAATGTAATAAGAGCCGAACTGAACAGCCAGTAACAGAGGAAATAGGTGGAAAGATTCATGAGTATGGCCGCATTGACATTCTCGAACCTGATTCCGAAAAAGAAATGTACCGAATAGTTTACCGCCAGCAGCAGTAATGCTATGCCCATAATCCGCCGCGAATGTAGATAGTTCTCGAATATGGCTTTCCCCGGTGTCCTGGCAAACAGAAAATAAGTGCCGAAAAACAACATCAACGGCAAAGCGGTGCAAAGTGAGATATTATATATTGTACTGACGGTTTCTGCGCACATAGCGAATACAAAATTACAAGTTTTCCAGTTAAGCTGAGAATCCGCCTTGAAATTTTTCAAAATCTTTTATTCCCTGTCCGGTCAGACTCTCCCAACCCGTCAAGCGGCTGTTTCGGTTTTTCTAAAAATTCTCCTGCCACTCTCAGCTTGAGTCTTAAGTTTTAAGTTTTATAAGGTCCAGTTCCTCGCCAAAACACATCGTGCTGGCTGTAAGGCATTTGCATCTTGAAGATTTGCTGGACTGCCCGTTTTTTGCCATAAAATCGCCATTTCACCTCAGGTCCAGCAGATGCTCTTTTTCAGAGTGCCTGTATACTAAGCACTTCCCCAAGCAGGCCCTGCTGGACCTCCTCAAAAGTCTCCACCCACGAGGAAAAGTGAACCGTTTTCGCGGAAAAACCCGGCACTTTCCCCGGGGGTGGAAATGCCAAGTGCGGCGAGAGAGGTCTGTGGAGCCGGTGCCCCTGCGAGCCACGGGGGAAAGTGAACCGTTTTCGCGGAAAAACCCGGCACTTTCCCCGGAGGTAGAAATGGCAAGTGCGGCGAGAGTGGCCTGTGGTGCCGGTGCCCCGGCCGGCCACGGGGATGGGGTTTGCAAATACCTATGACAGGTTCATAAGGTACTGTATAGCCTGCGAGATGCAGGAGACGGTGACGGATGTAGCCGAACCTGGATGAGACACTTCCAGACAGGTAGGCGAGACACAGCGCACGCAAGGAATGCCGTCTGCCGGAAGCACTGGAGTGAAACCGTTGCGGGCCAAGGCGTTGGCCATCCAGCGGACAGTGAGGCTGTCTCCATCCACGCCCACCTCAGGACCCGCCACTCCCGTAGAGAGCCGCCCTGAACGGATGTCGAAATCCATGCCGCGACGACTGAAGAACCGGCTCAGACTGCCGTCCAGCACCAGGTCCTCGGGAGAGCCGGAAATTATCGGAGAAGGCTCCGGAACATCAGAAGAAACGTCAGCAGCATCAGGCAAACCGGCACCGGTACCCGCACCTGACTCCTGGGCTCCTGCCCCACCAGACGAAAGCAGAAGCAGGCGGTCTGAATATATGAGCGCATTGTCTATGTCATGCGTCGAGAGCAGTATGGCCTTGCGCTGCCTGTGTGCCGTATCATGCAGCAGCGACATGGTCTCGATACGGCTGGACACATCCAGAAACGCCGTAGGCTCGTCCAGGACTATGACCGGGCATTCCTGAGCCAGCGCCTTGGCAATCATCGCCCGCTGCCGTTCTCCGTCCGAGAGTTCCGAGACATAACTGTCCGCCTTGTATGATATCCCGACAGAGCGCATCGCTTCGGACACAACAGCCCTGTCCCTTTCACCAAGACGTCCCAGAAAACCGGTATGAGGCTGACGGCCAAGCGACACCAACTCGCGTACTGTAAGCCCTCCGGCATTGGTCCTGTCCGTAAGCACGACCCCGACAGTCAACGCGAAACCGTGAGCGGAATACTCCCGGATATCCCGTCCCATCACCGACACCGAGCCGCTCACCGAGGGCTGGAACCGGCACAGGGTACGGATAAGGGTGGACTTGCCGGCTCCGTTGAGACCGATCAGTGATGTCAGCTCTCCCAGGCTCAGGGTAAAATCCAATCCCGAATGGACGGTCTTCCAACGTCCCCTGCCAAGGGAATAGCCGATGGCCAGATGCTGTGCGGATACTGCGGGATGTTCCATGTCAGTTGAAATATTGAATGTTCTTGCGGTTGACTATGACGTATATGATGACCGGTGCGCCGAACAGGGGAGTCACGGCATTGAGCGGCAGCAGTGTTCCTGTCCCGGGAATGACTGTGAGCATGTTGCAGACCAAGGCTATGCACGCCCCTGAGAGCATGGTGGCCGGCACAAGAATGCGGTGATCCGACGTCCCGGTAAGCAGCCGCGCGATATGGGGGACTGCAAGCCCGATAAAGGATATAGGTCCGCAGAAAGCTGTCACCACCGCCGTCATAAGGCCGGTGCATATGAGAACGCCCATCCTCGCCGCCTTGATGTTGACCCCAAGATTGGCGGCGTACTTCTCCCCGAGCAGGAGGGCATTGAGCGGCTTGACCAGCAGGAGGGAAAACACCAGACCGGCCAGTGAGGCCACTGTGAAAAAAGGCAGCCCCGCCCTGGATACGGCGGAGAAATCACCCATGCCCCACATGACGAACTGACGCACCTTGTCCGCCGATGCATAATAGTTCAGAATGGAGATACATGACGACACCAGATAGCCGACCATAATGCCTATAATAAGCAGCATGACACTACTGGATACTTTCCGGGAAAAATACACTATCACTGCCAGAATCAGACATGCCCCCAGCATGGCTCCCGCCACGGTAGCCATATACCCTGCGAGAGAACCTACTGTGCCTCCGAAGGCCAGCATCACCAAGGCTACTCCCAGATTGGCCCCGTCGCTTATGCCGAGGATAGAGGGGCCGGCCAGCGGATTGCGGAAAAGGGTCTGGAGCAGCAGACCGCTCACGGCCAGGGCAGCTCCGGCCAGCATGGCCGTAACCATCTGCGGCAGCCTGGAGCCTGTGAGGATTATTGACCAGGCCGGATTGTCCGTCTCCCCTCCTGTAAGGATATCCCACACAGCGGCCGGCGGCACAGGCACGGCACCGTAAAAGAGGTTCCCGACAGCCAGAACGGCCAGCAATGGAAACAATACGGCATATATGCGGCGGCTACGACTGGACATGATGCTTCCTGCTGCTGTAGCGCTTACCGTAAACTATTCCGCAGACGTAACGGAAAACAATGATTATCAGAAACAGTATCAAGATAGAAGACTCACAGAAGAGCCTACGGGAGATTGTACCCCTGGCCGTAATCTCCTCGGAGTCCATACTGACAGTACGGGCCACATCCTTAGGGTCGAAACGCCATCCGGACCATTTACGGACCACCATGCCGTCATCCACCAGCATAACTCCTCCGTTGGAGCGCACCATGGATATCAAGGTCTTATAGTCCCCGGACACCATCGCCCGCCCTATCCCGGGATAATGCGCGGACACGGAGTCCGTCTCAGCATCAAGTACCGGGACAGCCACGTAACTCCGGCCTCCGTAATACGATATCGAATCCATGCAGACAGACGCTTTATGCCAGTAAGCGCTGTCCAGTGCGGATGGACGGAAGGCGACAAAGACAAACACCGGGCTCTCCGAGCCGACAATATCGTCCGCGACATTCTCTCCGTAGATGTCCGAGAGAGTCATATCGAACAGCAGATCCTCCTCATCCCCCAGATATATGGTCCGGGTGTCGACGAAATTCCAGTCCGTCCCGGGCAGGCTGTCTATCGCGAAATACTCCTGTTTCCCGTCTTTCTCATAGAGGAAGACCGTCTCGAAATTATTGTTGTCCGATATCTTGTCCAGCTTGGCCGACAGGTTGGAGCCTACACGGAAATTACCGAAATCCAGCAAGGGTATGTTGATGTACGAATATACCGCACACAGCAGAGCCAGTAATCCGTAAGTTCCCAGAAAGGCCCACTCGGCAGCCACCGGGGCCACAGGTTTGAACTTCTTACGGAACAGAAACACAGGGACTATGCAGACAAGCAGCACAACATTCTTGAAGAATGTCTCCCACATGTCAAGGCTGATGGCCTGACCGAAACAGCCGCACTCGTCTATAGCATCATACAGGGCCATGAAGAAAGTAAGGATGGTGAAGAACACCGTCATGATCAGACCTGCAATGGACGCGATGCGCATCCTCACGCACATGAGCACCGCAATACCGATAAGGAACTCCGTCAGCGACAGGAGCATGCCGAAGGGCACGGCTCCGAACCGCAGGAAGTCCAGATGGAGTGTGCCCAGATACTCCTCGACTATCAGCCCCGTACCCACGGGATCAGTCAGCTTGAAAAATCCGGACAGGATAAATGTGACTCCAAAGACAAGACGGAGCAAGAACATCAAGACTCTCAGAGCTCTCATAACACCTCCCTTATCTTTTCAAAGACCTCGTCCGCGGAGAGCATCTCCCCGCCCGGACCGGCACAGTCAATCCTGCGGAAGTCCGGATCCGACGCGCACAGACGCAGATAGACATCCCTCACCCTTTTCTGGAAAGCCATATCCGCCTCGTGAATATCCTCGGCCCCGTGCAGATACTCCCTGTCACTGCCCTCCCTGGCATTGGAGAGTCTTTCCCGTACGAACGAAACCGGCACGTCCAGAAATACATTCAAGTCCGGACGCGGAATGCCGTAGACACCATATTCTGTATCCAGTATCCACCGCTGAAGCTCCAGTGAACGGTCAGCATCATCTATCTTGGCGCACTGGAAAGCGATATTGGAATACACATACCTGTCCAGCAGCACCGTCCGCCCCTCTTTCAACCAACCGCGTATCATTGCGGAGGCATCCCTGCGGTCCTCGGCGAAGAGCAGGGCAACTATCATCGGATGCACCTGGTCTATCCGTCCGAACTCCCCACGCAGGAAACGGGCAATCATATCGCCCACAACAGGAGCGTCAAAACGTGGAAAATGCAGGTATTCCGGACTGCGGCCGTCCCTGGATGCCAGATATTCCGACATCCGAGCCACCTGAGTGGACTTCCCCGAACCGTCAAGGCCCTCTATTACTATAAGCATGACTTCCTTTTTGATGAAACTTTGCAAATGTACAAAATTTATCAGCTATATTTGTGTTTTAATCAAAATACACCATGCTGACATCGATTTCACCCATTGACGGAAGGTACTACAGACAGGTCAGTGACCTCTCTTCCTATTATTCGGAATTTGCCCTGATCAGATACAGGGTAAGAGTTGAGATAGAGTATTTCATAGCCCTGTGCGAGCTGCCCCTGCCGCAGTTGGAAGGGTTTGACAAGAGACTGTATGACTCCCTGAGGGCCGTCTACCAGGACATGACCGAGGAAGAGGCTGCAGAAGTGAAAGAGATAGAAAAGACCACCAACCACGATGTCAAGGCCGTGGAATACTATATAAAAAGGAAGTTTGACAGCCTGGGCATCAATCCCAGATTCAAGGAGTTCGTGCATTTCGGACTCACCTCGCAGGACATCAACAACACAGCCGTACCGCTGAGCCTTATGGAAGGCATACAGGATGTCTATCTGCCGCAGCTCTACGAGGTAATCAACACTCTCGACGGCATGGCTGAGGAATGGAAGGACATCCCGATGCTGGCCCGCACCCACGGCCAGCCGGCCTCTCCCACCAGACTGGGCAAGGAGATAGCAGTCTTTACGGCAAGACTGAGGGAACAGCAGAAAATGCTTCTTGCCGTACCCTTCTCAGCCAAGTTCGGAGGAGCCACCGGCAACTTCAACGCGCACTATGCCGCCTATCCGGACATCGACTGGAACGCTTTCGCCGAGGACTTCGTCGAGGACAGGCTCGGACTGAAACGCTCCTATCCCACCACACAGATAGAGCATTACGACAACACGGCCGCCCTTTTCGACGCAGTCAAGCGCATCAACAACATACTGGTGGACCTGTGCCGCGATATGTGGACCTACATCTCCATGGAATACTTCAAGCAGAAGATAAAGGCCGGTGAGGTAGGCTCATCAGCCATGCCGCATAAGGTCAACCCTATCGACTTCGAGAATGCCGAGGGTAACTTCCTGATGGCCAACGCTGTATGCGAGTTTCTCGCATCCAAGCTGCCCATCTCCAGACTCCAGCGGGACCTGACCGACTCCACCACCCTGCGCAATGTAGGCGTTCCCATCGCCCATACTGTCATCGCCCTCAAGTCCCTCCAGAAGGGCCTGGGCAAACTGATACTCAACAGAGACGCCATCGAGCGGGATCTCTCCGACAACTGGGAGGTCGTGGCCGAGGGCATCCAGACCATACTCCGCCGGGAGGGATATCCCAATCCCTACGAGACCCTGAAGGCCCTCACCCGTACCGGGCAGGCCGTCTCCGACCGCACCATCCGGGACTTCATCGACTCCCTGGATATCGCCGAGTCAGTCAAGGACGAGCTGCGCCGCCTCACCCCGTTCAACTACACCGGCAGATAGGTATCCGAACATTTCTCATACACAAGAACAGGATTATGAGACACATCTTGTTGACAATAGCTGCAGCGGCAGTCCTGACTCTCCGGGCCGCTGTCAGTGCTGCTGCCCAGAGCCCGGACTACGACACATATTTTACCACTGACCGCCTACGCGTGGACTTCATTCTGGCAGGAAACGCACAGGAACAGCACGCCTACCTGGCCGGCCTCAAGAAAGAATGTGCCTGGGCCGGGTCCCATGCATCCCTGATCGACCCGTTCCGCTACGGCGAATACATGTTCGAGGCCTGGTCAGGCGAGACCCTGATCTACTCCAAAGGATTCTCCACCCTCTTCCAGGAGTGGAGAACTACATCCGAAGCCAGCAAGGTTTCAAAGGCTTATACGCAGACAGTATGGATGCCCTTCCCCAAGGATGACGTACACATAACCCTCTCAGAAAGGGTAAAAGCCACAGGGGAGTTCCGCGAGATTTTCTCTTGCAGCATAGACCCTGAAGATGCCCTCATCAGCCGCGAGGCCGCCCCTGACTTTACAGTCACACCCCTGCTCACATCCGGAGACATGGAGCACAAAGTGGACCTGCTCTTCGTAGCCGAGGGCTACACAGCAGACCAGACGGACCAGTTCCACCGCGACTGCCGCAAGTTCATGGAGTACCTCTTCTCTATGGAGCCATACAAGTCCCGCAAGAGTGACTTCAACGTCACAGCCGTGGACGTCGTATCCCCCGAGAAAGGCACTGACATCCCCAATCAGGATATCTGGAAGCACACCGCCCTCAACTCGCATTTCTACACCTTCTACATTGACCGCTATCTGACCGTCACCGACCACAAGTCCATAGCCGACAACGTGGCCAGCGCCCCGTTCGATGCCATTTTCATCGTAGTTAATGAAGAAAAATACGGCGGCGGAGGCATCTACAACTCCTACGCCCTGGGCACCGCCGGCAACGAATTCTCCTATCAGGTATTCATCCACGAGTTCGGTCACAGTTTCGCAGGGCTGGGAGACGAGTACTACACCTCCGAGGTCGCCTACGAGAACTTCTACAACCTCGAGACCGAGCCCTGGGAGCCCAACATCACCACCCTAGTGAACTTCGAAAGCAAGTGGAAGGACATGATCGACTCCGGCAAGTGGAGCGAGGAACAGGTAGGTGTCTACGAGGGCGGCGGATACATGGCCAAGGGCGTCTACCGTCCCCGCGAAGACTGCCGCATGAACACCAACACCGCTCCCGACTTCTGCCCAGTATGCCAGCGGGCCATCAGCCGGATGATAGACTACTACTGCAGATAATGACCATAAGGCCGTACAGATACTACCTGATAGACCTGGACCGGACACTCTGGGACTTCGACAGTAACTCCGAACACGCCATCGGTCTGCTCATCTCCCGCAATCCGGTGCTATACAAGGCGGTTCAGGAAAAAGAAGGGTGCGGGGAAGATTCCCTGCACCGTTTCTTTATGCGCTACGATGTGCTGAACCACCGGCTCTGGGCCATGTACGAAAAAGGGGAAATGACCAAGGAAGACCTGCGCTGGAAGCGGTTCCACGAGGCATTCCGCCGGTACGGCATAGAGGATGAGGCCCTGGCACGGCAGTTCGGCGAGGATTATCTGGAGCAGATGGTCTGCGAGAACAGACTTATGCCCGGAGCGAGGGAAATGCTGGAAGCCATACGCTCGGCAGGAGGTAAAATGGCTATCATCAGCAACGGTTTCCGGGAAGTGCAGTACCGCAAGCTGCGCGGTGCCGGCATAGCAGAATATTTCTCGGCGGTAGTGGTGTCGGAAGAGGCCGGCTGCCTGAAACCCAGACCGGGCATCTTCGCTTACGCGGTAGAACGGCTCTCCGGCATCCGCCGGCAGGACAACCTGGAGGCATGGCGCGAGGCCAAGCGGCAGACCCTCATGATCGGGGACGATCCCGTAAACGACATCGAAGGCGCCCAGATATTCGGCATCGACCAGTTCTACTACAACCACAAGGGGCACAAGGCCATCTCCCACGCCACCTACGAATCAGCCGTTCTCACTCCTTTCCTATAACAGTTCGTCCATGAGACGGTCCAGGTCGCGGCGTTCCTTCTTGGTAGGACGGCCCGTCCCGCGGTCACGCCTGATATAGACTGTCTCAAACGGGGCATTGAGTTTGTCCAGTTCCTCCTGCGGGGTGATGTCCTCGGCAAACTCCGGTACCAGTTTGGCCCCCACACGGTTGCCTATCGGCACTATGACCCGGTACTGGAAATGCACACTGCCTTTACGCACAGACACGATGTCTCCGGCCTTCACATCCCGGGACGCCTTGGCCTCCGCACCATTGACTGAGACCTTACCGCTGCGGCAGGCATCAGCAGCCTCCGTCCTGGTCTTGTAGACCCTTATAGACCAGAGGTATTTGTCTATCCTTACCTGTTGTTCTTCCATAAGACACTACTCCTTTATATAATCGTCCTTCTCCTCCTGCCTGCCGATATACACCTCCATGACATGAGTAGCGGGAGCCACGGGAGCGAGCACGAAATCAGACATGGCCGCCGGAATCAGGCTCCATTCCCCGCGCCGGAGCGGATATCTCCCCGAGTTGTCCGAAGGAATCACTTCCGCCTCGCCCTCCAGACAGGTGTATAGGATAAAACTCTCATAACGGTCCGGCCAGATACGCAGAGGCTGAGCAAGGGCCAGCTCGTTGGCCGTAAAATACTTATTGGAGACCAGAGGCTTGGAGGGTCCGCTCATTCCTGCCGGTACAAACAGCGAGCCGCTGTCATACTTGCGGTAATTGATACAGCTCAGGGCCTGGTCGACATGCATCTGACGGGCCGTCGCCGGATTGTTCTCCCTGCCCCAGTCGTATATACGGTAGGTAACGTCGGAAAGCTGCTGTATCTCGGCTATCACCAGGCCGCCACCGGCAGAGTGTACAGTCCCGGCCTCGATGAAGAAAAAGTCCCCCTTGTGCGGAGTCACCACATTGAGCGCCTCCTCGAGAGTGCCCTTGGCACAGCGGTCAAGAAACTCAGGCACATCCATATCCTTGTTGAAGCCCATATATATCCTGGCATCAGGGTCGGCCTCAAGGACATACCAGGCCTCGTTCTTGCCATAGGAGTTGTGCCTGTCAAAGGCAGTATCGTCGTCCGGATGCACCTGGACCGACAGGCGGTCGTTGATGTCCAGCAGCTTGACCAGTATCGGGAACTCATCCCCGAAACGCTTATAGTTGTCGTCTCCGACTATCTCGTCCATATAGGTCTCAATGACATCAAACAGGGGATTGCCGTCCAGCCAGCCTCCGTCTATCACAGAGCTGCCGTCCTCAAAGCCCGATATCTCCCAGCTCTCGCCTATCAATATCTCCGGATCGAACGGTTTGTGGAACTGGGTTGCCAGACGGTGACCGCCCCAGACCCTCTCTGCCGGCTGGGGCACAAATCTCAATGGATATATCGCTTTCTTCATTTTTATGATTGAATTGTTGTCCTGGTAATTCTGTATATAAGCCATATCCCGGCAGCGGCGACCACTGCTGACAGTATGACGAGCAAGTAATACAAGCCTGGTGTCATGACTTGACTCAAAGGCGTGAGGGCGACATCCGGGCCGAAAAAGACGGAGACCGCTATGGTCAGGGAGTTGTTGAGCGCGTGCAGCAGCACCGATGCCCACCAGTTGCCTGTTCTGAGGCATATCCACCCAAGAAGACACCCCAGAATAAAGGCCGGCAGGGCCTGCCACAGATTGAAATGAGCCGCAGCGAACATAAGCGAGGACAGCAGCAGCGCCTTCCATCCGCTCATCTTACGGGCAAGCGAGCACAGTACAATCCTGCGGAACAGGAACTCCTCCATTACAGGCGCCAGCACGCACACAGTCACTGCCGTGGACAGCAGGCCAGTCTGCATCATGGACCTGAAAAGTTCTGTGTACCACTGCGGAGTCTCTATCCAGGAGGTCGCCGCCCCCGCAAGTACGATTACGGCCAACTCCACCGGAACCGCCACCGCGACTGCCGCGGCCTGCCTCCCCGGCCTCAGTCCGGATGGCCTCACTGCGGCGGCACCACCGTCCCCGCGTCCGGTGCCCAATATATAAAGGTACACCAATGGAGGTATGTAGGCGACTACATATGTAAGATACATCGGCATGGCAGACATGAGGGACGCCGCGAACTGCCCTGCCACAAACAGGAGCAGAAGCAGCAGGGACTCTTTCAGGTCCGGACAGGCCGACAGGATTTTTTTCATCATCGCCTCGAAAAATTTTTTCAAATATAATGATATTAATCCTAACTTTGTACCGCTATGGCAGAAACATCAGACAAGCCCAGAAAGAAGTTCGTCAGGGTAATCACGAACAAGTATTTCATCGTCACCGTCATCTTCGCGGTGATAGTCCTGTTCGTGGACAGGAACAACCTTATCAGCTGGGCCGGAGACTACATCACCGCACTGCGGCAGGAGAAGGTCATACGGCAATACCATAAGGACATCCGGTTGCTTGATGACAAACTGGATGAACTGACTTCAGACAAAGACTCCCTGGAGAAATTCGCCAGGGAGCAGTACTATTTCCACCAAAAGGGTGAGGATGTATTTATTGTCGATTGAACTGGCTCATAGTCCGCTCTATGCCGGCCAGTCCGAATGACTTGACGGCCTCCACCGCCCTCTCCCGTATCTCGGGCAGCTGCTTCTCCTCCTCATCGTCCCATTTGCCCAGGACGAAATCCACCTGCGGGCCGCGCCCCACATGCGAGCCGATGCCCACACGCAGACGGGGATAGTCCTGCGTTCCCAGCATCTCAGCTATGTTCGCCAGGCCGTTATGCCCGCCGGCGCTGCCTCCCTTACGCATACGGAGAGTCCCGAAAGGCAGGTTCATGTCATCGGCTATCACAAGCAGATTCTCCACCGGGATGTTCTTCTTATCCAGCCAGTACGCAACGGCCTTGCCGCTCAGGTTCATATAGGTCGAAGGCTTCAGCAGGACAAATGTGCGTCCCTTGAGCCGGATCTCCGCCATATCCCCGTAACGTACTGTCGTAAAAAGAGTATTGGACGCCTGAGCCCAGGTGTCCAATACCGAAAATCCCATATTGTGGCGGGTACCTTCGTATTCGTACCCTATGTTTCCCAATCCGACTATGAGAAATGTCATGAGAGGGAATATTACTGAGCGGGTGCAGCCTCGGCGGCCTCTGCCTCCTCGGCGGCAGCCATGGCGGCACGGGTGTGCTTAACTGTGCAGACCCCTGTAGTCTTGGGGCTTACTATCTGAACACCCTCAAATGAAAGGTCACCGGCTACAATCTGCTTGCCAAGCCTGAGGTTGGTGATGTCTATGTCCAGCACATCGGGTATCTGATCAGGCAGACCGCTCACCCTGAGCTTACGGGCCTCGATGAGGAGCTTACCGCCGGCCTTCACGCCTGCGCAGTTACCGAATATATTGAGAGGCACGTCGATGGATACAGGCTTGTCAGCGGAGATGGCCAGGAAATCCACGTGGATGGTGTTGTCAGTAACAGGGTGGAACTGAAGCTCGTGCATAACTGCCAGATAGCTTTTACCGTCGATGTCAAGGTCAACGATGTAGCTGTTGGGAGTGTGTGTCAGAGCCTTGAGATCCCTGGCGTCAACCGAGAAGAGAACATTCTCGATGCCGTTTCCGTAAAGTACACAGGGTACGTGGCCCTCTCTTCTGATGCTCTTGATGGATGACTTACGGCCTTTCTCTCTTGCCGTTCCGTGTAATGTAATGTGTTTCATGATGTTTGTTTAAAATGTGTTACTCAGTCCGGTCTTTCCGGACCCCATTGCACCAAAAAGGCTCACCTTTTTGAGTGCGCAAAAGTAGTCTTTTTTATCAAACCCCGCAATATTTGGCAAAAAATTTGTATTTTAGAGGGATGATTTAACAACTAAAGTTTACTTGTATTATGGAAAAGAAATGGAGATGCACCGTATGCGGATACGTGCACACAGGAGACAACCCTCCTGAGAGATGCCCTCTTTGCAAGGCTCCCGCAAGCAAATTCGTAGAGATAAAGGAAGAAGCAAATGAGATATCATGGGCTGACGGTCACACACTCGGAGTAGCCAAAGGATGCGACAAGGAGATATGGGAAGGACTTCAGACCCACTTTGCCGGAGAATGCTCCGAAGTAGGAATGTACATAGCCATGAGCCGCCAGGCTGACAGGGAAGGCTATCCCGAGATCGCCGAGGCTTACCGCCGCATCGCCTATGAGGAGGCCGACCACGCCGCAAAGTTCGCAGAGCTGCTCGGCGAGGTAGTATGGGACACCAAGACCAACCTTGAGAAGAGAATGCACGCGGAGGCCGACGCATGCGCTGACAAGAAGCGTATCGCCACCCGCGCCAAGGAGCTCAACTACGACGCCATCCACGACACCGTTCATGAGATGTGCAAGGACGAGGCCCGTCACGGACAGGCTTTCGAGGGACTCTACAAGAGATTCTTCGGGGAGAAGAAGTAATTACTCGACCATCATCACCGCCTTATTCCAGGCGAGGGTCCTGTAATACTCATCGAGAATGGGATTTTCGGGATTCGGCACATAGGTGCTGAGTCCCGAAAATTTCTTTATGGAGAACTGGGGATACCCGCCCAGCACAAACTCTTCGGTATTGTCCTTATATACCACTGCCGCATCAAGAGCCTCCCTGAACACCTCATACAGATCCTTCTGGGCACTGCCCGCGACGGCGGCATCGGAGCCAGCTTCCGTCAACTGCCTGACAAAGTCATCCAGGTCGTAGAACCAGTGGCGGTTCATTCTATAATACCCCTGCACTGAATCCATGTCAAGCTGCGGTATGGCATCCCGTCCGTCCGCGAACACATCACGGCATGCTCCGGCAAGAGCGTCCAGACGACGTGTATCCACCATTGCGATAGTGGCTCCGTCATCCTTATAATGCTCACGGTACAGCCTGCAGGCATTTCTCAGCCCGGTCTCACCGCGGAAGAACTCTCCGACCACATCCGCGTACGGGAAACCGTTGGCCAGAACCTCAGCGGCGGAACCTATAAAATAATCGCACTTGTCCCTCAGCTCATAGGCGACTTCCACACCGCCCATCAGACAGGCATCCATGAGTATGAACGAATAATGCACCGGCAATGCCTCGGCCAGGACCTTTATGTCCATCTCTATACCGTCTTCCGAGCCAAATGACTTTACCAGATGCGCATAAGGGTCTTCTATATGATGCGGAGCCGCGGCGCCTCCGTCCGGAGAAGAATACACCGGATTGCTGTAATACCCTTCGGGAAGCCATCCAGTACCGTGAGACCAAAGCACCAGCCCGCTTTCCCGAGAAGGGAACAGCGTGGCCGCATCGGAAAGAACCGCGCTCATCACCGAGTCCGTGCACGAGTTCCATTCCTCATAGACCCGGAGCGTCTCTTCCGTAACAGTCCCGAAACGGTCCTTGCTCAGACGCATCAGCCTCGGATCTTCTCCGGCTATATCCGCATATACCAGCAATACATTTCCCGACCCGCCGTCAAAGTAGGACGGCACCTCACCCTGCTTCATATCCTCTATATTCTTCCTTGCAAAGGAGGCCAGATTATTGTCTGCAGCCATATATACCAGCACAGTCCGGTCCACATCCATGCTCATGCCGTCATACTCCATCTTGCCGCATGAGGCAGCCGGCATCAGAACAGCCAGCAACACAACATATTTTAAGACACTTCTCATTCTTTTTCCTTTTATAAGACAAATATAGAATTTATTTGTTATTTTTGTACCTTATTAAAATCATCTTTATGAAAGCAGACAGTTTATTCACATTTCTCGGCGGCGCACTCGTAGGTGCAGCCGTAGCCATT
>DVHR01000029.1 GCA_018711925.1 Candidatus Coprenecus pullicola | reverse complement strand
GTGGATTTTTATGATAGTCAGGTGCCTGCGCCTGAGTCAAGCACTGGATGGTATCTGCCTTCTCTGGGCCAGCTCAAAGAACTGTACAACGTAAGGTCTGAGGTATATGCCGCTTTTGATATGGTTGACGGAGATTCTTTGTATGACTTCAGCGGGGACTGGTACTGGAGCAGCACGGAGTCTGGTGAAGACGGAACGGTATATAAGGTGAATTTTCTGGACTCGGGACTGGTTGTTGAGTCTGATGATATAGCCAGGCTTTGGAAAGTAAGACCTGTTTTAGCATTCTGAGAAGATGAGGAAAGTTGTTGTTTTTATGATGCCGCTGCTGTTTGCATTGGTGTCATGTGGTAAATCGGAGCAGACTGTGCCAGGAGGAGACGGTACTGAATTTACAATTGTGGTCGGGATATCTGATATATCCGATATTTCCGCATCAATAGTCTTTACGCCCTCCTCGGAACATTATCCATATATTGCAGGGTGTGTGAGGCAGGCGGAACTGGGTACTGTGTCGTCTTCAGATGTGAAGCGTTTTATAGATGCAAGGCTTTCCGCTATGATGTCGGAGAACGGTATTACCAGAGCCGAGGCTGTTTCGGCGTTGAGCGTGAGAGGAGAGGTGTCAATGACCCCTGATACTCTTGCATCAGATACGGAGTATGTATGTTATGCTATAGGAGTTAATGATGATGGTCTATATGTTACAGATGCTTTTACAGAGAGTTTTGTGACATTTGAGGAAGAGGAGCCTGTCGTGGAACTTTCTTTTACAGTGGAAGTGTCTGCAACTGCTACTGTCGCTTCTGTCTCTGTGGATCCGTCAGATGACACTCTTCCATATTATTTTGATCTTATCACGAAGGAGGAATACGATGCCTGCGGGGGTGATGTCGCAACATATCTTACCAATGCGATAGAAGCGGCGGTTACGTCGCAGGGTCTGGATAAAGAGGCATTTGTGAAGTCTCTTCAAATACGCGGACCGGATAGTGACAATATTACGGGGCTTCCTTCTGATACAGACATGGCCGTGTATGCTGTAGGTCTCAATGATGACGGGACTTGTTATGGGGAGCCGGAGACGGTCTTCTTTCATACAAAATCTCCAGGTAATCCTGAGGACTGTGAGTTCACATTCGACATTGTCCATAGTGCTTCCGGTGTGGATATAACAGTCATACCAAGTGATGACGGAATAGGATATTTCACTTCAGTGATAAAAAATTCCGAATATGTCTCTGACGAAGTTCTGATAGAGAGAGTATATGAGTCGATAGTGAAGTTGGCCGGTGAGTACGGTATCACATTGAGCCAGGCAGTAGAGAGGATTGCAGTAAAAGGAGCGGATAACTGGCTTTATTCTGATTTGGAGGAAGGAGCGGACTACTATGCGTTCGCATACGTTCTGTCTTCAGAAGGTAAGGCTGCCGGACCTGTTGCCAAGAAGTTGTTTACTGTTGCGGCGAATATATCAGATGCGACTGTAAGCATTGATAATGTGAAATGGTTCAACGGGGATGATCTTGCGGATATGGATTCTCAGTATGAGCAACTTAGGGGCCGCGCATATTTCACTGCCGATGTAAGTCATTCAGACAATGCGGCATCGTGGTTTGTGGGTGTTCTGCCAGGCGACTACAGTGACTCTGAAAGATATCCTGATGACAGTGTGTATGACGCAGTAATGATGGGAGGCTTGCAAGACCGCGACCGTATCGCCATGACAGTCAATTACGGCGAGCTTTCCGTTCTCGGTTTCGCCATAGATTTTGACGGAGTATACGGAGGTGTATACAGGATGTTTGCCAATATTACCGAAGAGGGAGCATCACCCGTCTCGGAGTTCAACAAATGATTTAACCAGATAGAATGTTCAATATGAAAAAGATAGTATCGGCAATGACAGCAGCTTGGATGCTGGCAGGCCTTCTCATTATGATGACCCTGACGTCGTGTGATAAAAATGAGCCCACTGTCCCTGATGTTAGCTTGGAGATTCAGAATGTATATGACACCTCAGTAGAGTTCACTGTGACCGCTCATGGTGCGTCATTACTGACTTACAAACTTCTTTCAGAGTATGACGCGCTTCCTTCCGCAGATGAGCTGCTTGCCTCCGGAACCATGGCTGATCCGGAACTTACGCAAGTCTACAATGTCCGCAATCTTGAACCTGAGACGCAGTACCGTATAGCTGCTGCTGCCAGATATGCGGACGGAAGAGTGTCCGCCGTATGCGAGAAAGCCTTCACGACAGAAGAAAGTCAGGCAATCGTTCCAAGCTTAGTGCTTAGAGATGCAGTTGCCCTCTCCACTTCCATAAAGTTCACTCTCGTGCCTGACAAGGCTGAGAAAGTCGCCTATATGTGCGTGCCCGCATCGGAGGGCGTGCCGACACCTGAGACAATTCTGAGTGAGGGTCAGCAGGCAGATCCGGGAATGACCGACCAATATGCCGTAGCCGGGCTTGCTTCATTGACAGAATATATCATAGCGGCAGTAGCTGAGAGTGCGGACGGGACTTGCAGTGAAGTTCAGAGTGAGACTGTGACGACTCTTGAGCCTGAGCCGGTCGCCATAGGAGACTGGTATTACAGCGACGGTACGTGGAGCAGCGGTGACCAGACTCCTGTTGAAGGCAAAGAATGTATAGGAATAGTAGTCCTTACCGGACGCAGTACCGTTGCAAATGGAGAGGACACCGGTGTCTATTACACCAAGAACGGCTCATCACGTATGGACAATATCAATGGATACGTCATCGCCCTGAAAGATGTAGCCGGCGGAAAAACTTTTGCCTGGGGCTCACATGATGTGGACGGGGATGACGGAGCGGGGACAACACATCTTGATACTGACTTCATGGGGTATTACAACACCATGCAGATCAAGGCCAAGGCCGAGGAAAAAGCCGGAGGGCTGAGCGATGATCCGGTGAACAATTACCCTGCTGCATATGCCGCTGTGGTTTTGTATGAGGATGAGGTTCCGGCTCCTGAGATTTCATCGGGCTGGTTCCTGCCGTCTGCACAGCAGATGCACTATGCCTACCTGTACAATGAGGTGATTGACGAGGCTATCTCCAAACTTGGAGATGCTGCGACACCTATTTACAGGAATGGAGCCAAATACTGGTCAAGTTCCGAGCACTGGGCTCAGAACGGTTGCCGTTACTGGTCCTATATGGTATGTTTGGATTCATCTGTCTTTGACCCAGGCTATATCAGTCCCCAACAGAAGACCAAGGACTACAAGGTCAGGGCATGGCTTGTATTCTGATGCTTCTATAAGTGAGACATGTCACATAGTCATGATGCCGTTCAGGTGCTTCATCGAGGTGCTGGACGGCATTCTTTCCCTATTTCTTGTCTGTGGCAAACAGTCGTTTCCATCCCCGGGGAAAGTGCCGGGAATTTCGGCGAAAACGGTTCACTTTCCCCCGTGGCAGGATGGGGTACCGGCTTCACAGGCCTCTCTGGCCGCACTTGGCGTTTCCACCTCCCGGGGAAAGTGCCGGGAATTTCCGCAAAAACGGTTCACTTTCCCCCGTGGTCTGTCCAACGCGGACATTGCTTTCATTGACAAACTGTCATTTATAGGGAAACGTGGAATGGGGGCGTTGGAGTAAAATGCCTGATAAAACAGTGGGTTGCGGGCGGTTGTAACCAAAATGTAATAAAATTTGCATAACTTGCGGCAAATTTGACGATTATGGGAAAGAAGAAGGAACCCAGACCTTATCTTGAGAGGGATATCAGCTGGATGTATTTTAATCGCAGGGTATTGCAGGAGGCCTGCAAGGAGGATGTGCCCCTGCTGGAGAGACTCAATTTTCTTGGAATATATTCCAATAACCTCGATGAGTTCTTCCGCGTCCGTGTGGCTTCACAGAACCGTGTGGCGGAGTGGGACGGCAAGTCCGGGCTCCGCGAGTCGAAGACTGCGGCAGATGTAGTCAAGCAGATCAACCGTATCAACGGCCGCTACGTCAAGGATTTCGAGCTGGCTGTCAGGCAGATTAACAAGTTGCTGGCTGATAACGATATCTGCATCATATCAGATGCTCAGGCCGATGAGGAGCAGAAAGCGTATATCCAGCATTACTATCAGGAAAAGGTGGACGGATTTGTCGTTCCTGTATGGCTGTCGGCGGTAAAGCATCTGGATTATGAGACGGATGAGAAGATATATCTGGCAGTGAAGGCCGGCCGGTACAGTCAGACCGGAAAGATGATGTATGACTATGCCTATTTCAGTCTGCCTGTCCGCAGTTGCGGCCGTTTTGTGCGTTTGCCTGACAGGGAGGGACGCGGCTACATTATGTACATAGATGATGTGGTGCGCTGTTGTCTGCCCAAGGTATTTGAGGGTAACGGGTTCGTGTCGTTCAGCGCCTATACCTTCAAGTTCACCCGTGATGCTGAGATGGAGATAGACAACGACCAGCGCAGCGGTATTCTTCAGAAGATATCGAAAGGTCTAAAGAGCCGCAGGAAAGGTGAGCCGTTGAGATTTATCTATGACGAGAACATGCCGGAGGACCTGCTTCGCCGGGTGCTTGGCAAGCTGGATCTGGGTGACAGGGATACTGTCCTGAAAGGAGGTCGGTATCAGAACCACAAGGATCTGATGAGATTCCCGGATTTCCCGGACAGCGCATTGAAGTATCCGCCCATGCGCGTCATCCGCAGGTCTTCTTTGGAAGGCCCTGAGAGTCTTCTGGAAAGGATACGCGTGCAGGACAGGTTCCTGCATGTGCCGTATCACAGCTTCGACTCATTCATAAGGGTGCTGCACGAGGCTGCGACCAGCCGCAACGTGCGCAGTATCAAGATCACCCTGTACCGTCTGGCCAAGGACTCCAAGGTGGTGAGGGCACTTATAGCGGCTGCCCGTAACGGTAAGAAGGTGACAGTGGTCATTGAGCTTCTGGCCCGTTTTGACGAGGAGTCCAACATACAGTGGTCTCAGAAACTGGAGGATGCCGGAGTGAAGGTCATATTTGGAGTAGAGGGTCTCAAGGTGCATTCCAAAGTGCTGCATATAGGCATGAAGAGGGGAGCGGACCTGGCCTGCATAAGTACAGGAAACTTTCATGAAGGTAATGCCAAGGCTTATACGGACTGCATCATCATGACCTCATCGAGGCGTATTGTAAAAGAGGTGGAGGATGTGTTTGAGTTCATCGAGAGACCGTATGCGCAGATTCACTTCAAGGAGTTGCTTGTCTCTCCCAATGAGATGAAGAGCCGTTTCATAGCTCTTATCAACAATGAGATAAAGAACAAGCGCAACGGCAAGCCGGCCTATATAAGGGCAAAGGTCAATCATATAACGGATCCGGTTATGGTGGACAAACTTTATGACGCGGCTTATGCCGGAGTGGACATAGAGCTGTCTGTCAGGGGCAATTGCTCGATAGTCACCGACAAACTGCCCGACAACTGTCATCTTAGGATTAACGGTATCATCGACAGATATCTGGAACACTCAAGAATATTTATCTTTGCAGCGGGAGGTGAGGATAAGGTCTTTATAGGATCGGCGGACTGGATGCCCCGTAACCTGGACAACAGGATAGAGGTGGTCGCTCCAGTGTACGATCCGACGATAAAGCAGGAGATGAAACGGATTGTGGACTATGCCCTGAGGGATGTATGTCAGGGCCGGACGGTGGACGGTACGGGGTCCAATACTTCGTGGACTTGTGCCGATCCTCTTGAAACCGGCTCGCAGTATGCCCTGTACCGGTATTATCAGGAATTGGAAGAAAAAGAGCGTCAATATGGAAACAACAGTTGAGTATAGAGATCATGCTGTCACCTATGCGGCTATAGACATAGGATCCAATGCCGTGCGGCTGTTGATAAAGCAGTTGGAGGATGATTTTCAGCCCCGTTTCAATAAGGTACTGCTGCTCCGCGTACCGCTTCGCCTGGGCTTCGATGTATTCTCAAACGGCGGCAGCATATCGGACCGTAAACGCAAGGACCTTGTGCGGCTGATGAAGTCTTACAAGCAGCTTATGAAGATTTATGACGTGTCAGATTATCGTGCGTGTGCCACCTCGGCCATGCGTGATGCGTCCAATGGGGCGGATATCATCAGGGATGTCCGGAAAAAAACAGGCATCAATATAGAGATTATAGACGGACAGGAGGAGGCCCGGATGGTATACAACAACCATATAGAGGCGATGAAGAGCCGTAAGGGCAATTATATGTATGTGGACGTCGGAGGCGGCAGTACAGAGATAAATCTGCTTGCAGACGGAGAACTGATATGCTCGCGCTCCTATAACATCGGTACTGTCAGAATGCTCAACAACGCGGTTTCCGAGGGTGAGTGGAAACGTTTCCGTTCGGATATGGGGGATCTTGCGGTATCGTACTCCGGTATAAACATTATCGGCTCGGGTGGAAATATCAATAAACTGTACAAGTTGGTGGAAAGGCGCGACAAGCGTTATCCGCGTATGCATGTGTCTTCTTTGCAGGCCCTTTACGGGAGGCTTAGAGAGATGTCAGTGAGGGAGAGAATGGAGGAGTATGGACTTAAGCCGGACAGGGCCGACGTTATTGTCCCGGCCGGGGAGATATTCCTTACTATCGCGGCCATCACCGGTGCCTCCTACATCTACGTGCCTGTCATAGGTCTGTCTGATGGGATAATCGACGGTCTCTACACCAAGCATCTGTCCGGACTGGGCAAATAAGTTTAAGGTGCATATGGTCATAAAAAAAGCGGAAGACTTCCCTTCCGCTTTTTTATATCAGGTTGATCGTTGGATTAACGGATCTTTGCGAATTCGATATCGTTCTCAGCGCGCTCGGCGAGAGCCTCGTCCTGAGATGCGGTCTCAAGAGCTGCGTTGGCGGCCTCGACATTGCCCTGACGGGCGGCGATGATAGCCTTCAGATAACTCTTGCAAGGGCACTGTGCGTCACCGAGAATCTTGGCAGCTGCGTCAAGGTTGCCGTTGAGGATCTTGACGAGAGCCTCGTTGAATGAGGCTTCTCCATTGAGCTTGGATGCGGCGTCAGCATAGTTGCCGTTCAGTATGTCGATAACAGCCAGGTTGTACTGAGCCTCTTTCAGAGAAGACTTGTTGAAAGCGGCGGCGGCTGCCTCGTTGTCACCCTTGCGGAGAGCGACTACACCCATGGCGTTGTTGTAGTAAGCGCAGTTCTTGTCGGATACGGAAGCGAGAGCATTCTCAGCCTCGGTGTTCTTGCCGAGAACGAGATATGCGACACCGAGATTGACTTTGGCGCGGTCGCTGTTGAACTTCTCAATGGCTTTCTGGTAAACGGTTACTTTCTGGTTTGCGTCCTCAAGCAGAGATGCTGCGCGGAGAAGAGCCTCCTCGTCGAGAATCTCGATATTGTCGTTTACGAGAGCGGTGAGCTCCTCGTTGCTGTAGTTGGTGAATTCGATGTTGGCGATGAATCTTGCGCGGCGGAGCTCAGGGAGAATGTCCTTCTTCAGAGTCGTGTAGACCTCAGACATGTTCTTGATCTCTCTCTCACGTACTGCGGGATCGCTGTACATGTCGAGAACGCGGAGGATAAGGTCCTTGTCCTCAATGCTGGAGTTGGATACCAGCTCCTGGAAGCCTTCCCAGTCCTCGTCCACATTGGTGGTGTTGACAGTGGTCTCGATACCGATCTTCTTGTTGTTGATCTTCTTGTTGAAGGCATCGCTGGCGCTCTTCGCACGTCTTTCTGAAAGCTCGGCGTTGAAGTCCTCCTTTCCATCAGGAGAGGCGTATGCGATGATGTCGGTGCTTACGAGCTCTCTGCGCTCATCGGCCTTGAGTTTGGTGAGGAACTCCTGGAAAGCCTTGATCTCATCGGATTTGAGCTGAGAAGGACGAACTGTCGCACTGTTGATCAGATAGAGAATCTGAGCCTCGTTCTGCTCGGAGATAATGGCCTGATATGCATCGGGAGCATATGCGAGACTGCCGCTTGTCTTGACGAGCATGTATGTGGTATTGGCACCGTCTGCTACTTTATAGGGAGCGGTGAAGGGGATTCTCTTGTCCTTGTGGATAACGGTCATTCTCAGTTCGAGATGAGAGTTCTCCATGCCCTCCTCATATGCAAACTCGAATGTCTTTGTGATGGTGCCGCCGGTCTCGGCCACTACCTGATAGTTCTCAGTCACGTCCTCACCCTGAAGCATCACAGGGTCAAGTACGGTCTCCCCACCGTCGTATACAAGAGCGGGAACGACTTCGACAATTGCTTTGGGATGGAAAAAATCCTCAGGGAATGTGACAGTCACATCGGCCTTGATGTTGCCGGCAACCACTTCAAGAACCTGAGGGTTGCAGCTTACGGATACTTCTTCGGCGCTTTCAGCCATTTTCTTGGGACTGCCGCAGGACTGAATGAGCAATCCTGCCGCAACGATCATGAGTACGTTAAAAATCTTTTTCATTTTAATTATTTTAAAATAGTGATTCTCTATTTACGGGTATAGTAAACGCAAATATAATAATTATTTGACTTTTGATGACAAAAAATGATAACTTTGCGTTATGGAACTCAATGAAATCAAAAACAGATTCGGGATTATAGGCAATGACCCGAGGCTCAACAGCGCGATAGACACGGCCGTTCAGATTGCCGGGACGAATCTGTCAGTGCTCATTACCGGGGAGAGTGGTGTGGGCAAGGAGGTAATTCCCAAGATTATTCATGCCTTCAGCCCGCGCAAGCACAACAACTACATAGCAATCAACTGCGGTGCGATACCGGAAGGTACCATAGAGTCCGAGCTGTTCGGTCATGAGAAAGGCTCCTTTACCGGTGCGAACGAGGCCCGCAAGGGTTACTTCGAGGCGGCTGACAAGGGAACAATCTTTCTGGACGAAGTGGGAGAGCTGCCTCTTCCCACGCAGGCCCGGCTGCTCAGGGTCCTGGAAAGCGGCGAGTTTATAAGAGTGGGCTCGTCCAAGGCGCAGAAAACCGATGTGAGGGTGATTGCGGCCTCGAACATCAACTTCATGCATGCCATTCAGGAGGGAAAGTTCCGGGAGGATCTGTATTACAGACTCAATGCAGTGCCGATATATATTCCGCCGTTACGGGAGAGAAAGGGTGATATCCATCTGCTGTTCATGAAGTTTGCCCTGGATTTTGCGGACAAGTACAAGATGCCTGCAGTACGTCTTGAACCGGATGCCAGAACATTGCTGGAGGCCTATCGGTGGCCGGGCAATATCCGTCAGCTCAAGAACGTGGCGGAGCAGATATCCGTTCTGGAGAGCAACCGTCAGGTATCTACGGATGTCCTCAAGAAGTACCTGCCGGTGGATGAGCCGAACAGACTGCCCGTGCGTAACTGTGACAGCGGTACTGCCGGAAATATCCAGGACAGGGACATCATCTTCAAGATGCTGTTTCAGCTCAGGGAGGAAGTGGACGAGCTCAAGTCCATGGTAGGCAGGCCTGACAGCAACGTGCCCGAGATACCCCAGGTGCATGCCCTGCCGGCCAAGTTGTCCGACATGCCGGGCTTCTCCATAGTAGTACCCTCAGCTGAGGTGGTGCCTGTAAAGGAGGAGACTCCGCTGACTATCCACGATATGAACGACGACATGATCCGCAAGGCTTTGGAAAAGCATGAAGGCAGGCGGAAAGCGGCTGCGGCGGAACTTGGAATCTCCGAGAGAACCCTGTACAGGAAGATAAAGGAATTGAAAATAAACGAAAATGATAAAAAAGATGAGAAAGATTAGGAATGTAGTTCTGTCGCTGTTGTTGTGCTTTTCCCTGTACGGCTGCGGCATCTATTCGTTCTCAGGAACATCCATCCAGCCGGATGTCAAGACCATAGCCGTGGAGTATTTTCAGAACAACGCCCTGAAGGTCAATCCTACACTTGCGGCTAATCTTACCGACGCGCTTATCGACCAGTACCGCAGGCTTACAAGTCTGGATATTCTTACCGAGAACGGGGATATGAACGTGTCCGGTGAGATCACTTCGTATGATACCCGTCCCATGGCCGTTACAGCAGATGAGGTGGCCTCGCAGAACCGTCTGACAGTGACTGTGAAGATATATTTCACCAACCGTCTGCACCCGGAGGAGGATTTCGAGAAGTCATTCTCCGCCTATGCCGATTATGATTCCAACCAGCTGCTGGACGCAGTGGAGAGTTCTCTCTGCGACGAGATTATCGACATACTGGTGGAGGACATATTCAATGCCACTGTGGCCAACTGGTAGTGTCAGTTATGGAGGCTGTCAGTCTGAAAAACAACAATATAGCCGAACTGGAGAAGCTGGTGGAGTCATACCCCTGGTTCGCTGCCGCACGTAAGGAGCTGTTTCTGAAGATGTCGGCTATGGGCGAGGAGTACCGCAGGGATGCCCTTCACCGGACGGTGCTGTATATCTATCCTGATTACAGCGCGTTCAGGGAGGCGTATGTGCTCTCCTCAGCCGCCGATGTGGAGGAAAGTCTGTACGAGGAGGAGCAGGTGTGTGAGGTAGACCTTTCAGAGATGTCGTCGTTCTCGTCTCCTATGGTCTCTGCTGACGCTGATTCACCGGAAGCATCGCCTGACGCTGAAGCCGAGATACTGGGGCCGGAGCCCCGGTCGGAGCCTGAGCCGGAGCGGAAGCGGATATATGTCATCGGGGGAGACTATTTCATGCCGGATGACCTCAGGGATGTCCAGGGGCAGGACCTGTCTTCACTGGACAGCTCCCGGAAAAGCCAGGTGTCCTCGGACAGTTCCGAGTTCACCGACGAGGCATTCTATACCGAGACACTGGCCAGAATATATGCCGATCAGGAGCTATATGACAGGGCAAATGAGGTTTATGAGAAACTTATTTTGCTATATCCAGAAAAAAGTGCTTACTTTGCAGCCCTTAAAAACGATATTAAGAAACATTTGTAGTTATGTTCATAGCAATTTCAATTTTGATAATCATTGCGAGCCTTCTGCTCACTTTTGTGGTTCTGATTCAGAATTCCAAGGGTGGCGGACTCGCAGCCAACTTCGCAGCCGGCAATCAGACATTCGGTGTGCGTCAGACAGCTGACTTCCTTGAGAAGGCTACATGGACACTGGCGATTATAATACTGGCCCTCTGCATTCTGGCAACTGCCTTTACTCCGACCAGAAAACAGAGTGACAACGCAGTGCTTCAGAAACTCGAGCAGACGAGCACCAATACTGGAGCGCCTGAGTTCCCTACTACCATTCCCGGTGGTGAGGCCGCTCCCATAGAGCCTGTGGCTGATCCCGCTGCTCCGGCAGAGGCAGAATAATAAAAAAGCCTGGAACGTTGAGTGACTGCGGCGTTCCAGGCAAAATAGTATTGTAGAAAAGCAGTTACATCTCTGAAATCAGTTTCAGGAACCGACTGGAGCAGAAGTCTATGTGACTGTCAAACTCGTGATTGACAGGCTCTCGGACTATGACTCTGGTCTTTTTGTTCACAGCCAGGCGGATGTCCCTTTCTATGTCGGTGGCGCGGACATCCGAAGAGAATACTATAGGCTCCAGTCTCAGAGTTCTTGTCTGTTCGTCGAAAGACCAGAAATCGCGGCTTTTCTTCTCCGTTATGTCGTTCAGGGTCATGCCCTCGGTCACGTATTCGGAGTAGGCGCTGATGTGGCTGACGGTGTCGCTGTTGCGTCCGATATGGAGGTCAGGATAGACAACAAGGAGGGAGCTGTTGTCTTTTTTATCCATATACATCAGGTCAAATGAGTTGTTGTCGGCATCTATGAGCACGTCGCAGTCTTTCCACTGTGTGCAGCCGGCAAATTCTATGTACAGCGTGTCGAGGACCGGCAGCTGTGCATTGGCCGCTTTGTGGTCTATGCTGCGTATGGTGGAGAGGCTGCCCAGAGAGGCTCCGATAAGTCCCAGCAGGGCTGCGGCCCAGACGATGAACATAATCAGACCGGGCCTCCATTTCGGAGACTTGAGCCTGAACAGCATGAGAATGCCGGCGTACAGCGCTCCTATGAAGGGCAGGACGGCTACTATGCAGGTCAGTACTGTTATCAGTGCCGAGACCCAGACGGGAGTGTCAGTCAATATGGACAGCATCCATGATAAGCCGAAGGCATTGACGCTGTTCCATATACCGATGCCGAACATCGCCATCAGGCCTGCGACGCTTCCCGACATGCCTATGAGCAGGAGCAGTATTCCGGTACATATCACTATGCAGCGTCCCATTGCTTTCCAGAATCCTCCCGTACTTCTGACACCGTCTTTCACGCCTTTACCGATACGCCGGCCGGCATCTCCGGCCTCTCTCCTCATGTTCCTCTGTATATCCTTAAGGGAGACGGAACCGCCCTTCATATTGTACTTTTGCTCTACGGTGCGGGCTTCAGGCGTGGCAATCCACAGCACCACGTATGCGAACATGCCCAGTACGGACATGCCCCAGCCCCAGTCCTCGAATATCTCCAGCCAGAAGAAGAAAAGTATCCATACCGCGAAGATTATGCGGAATATCAGGGGGTCGGTTGAGAAGTACGCGCCCAGTCCGCCACAGACTCCGCCTACAATCTTGTTCTCCGGGTCGCGGTAGACCCTCTTTTTTATTGTTTTCCGGCTTTCATTGTCATTCTCTCCATCGAAATCCTCTGGTCGTCCCAGAATGTTGATTACATTCTGTATCGCATCAGCGGGCACTACATTGTCCCTGTATCCCTTTTCAATGAGGAGTTCGGCTATTCTGGACTCTATCTCTGAGAGTATCTCTCCGCAGTTTGTGTTGTCTGCATAATGTGCAGTCAGGCGGTCCAGATAGTCCTGCATCAGTCCGTGGGCGTCTTTGTCCAAGGTAAAAGCAGTGTTCCCGATGCTGACTTTAACAACTTGTTGCATTTTTATAAATTCTAAAAAATTCAAAAACAGTTATTTTTCTCTTAAAAGTCGGATTGTCTCGACGAGTTCCTGCCATGCTGAGTCCATCTCGGCGAGAGCCTGCCGGCCCTTGTCGGTAATCTGATAGTATTTCCGTGGCGGCCCCTGAGGGGATTCCTCCCAGCGGTAGGTGAGCAGTCCCTGGTTTTTCTGCCGTATCAGCAGAGGGTAGATGGTTCCCTCGACCACTATCATCCGGGCATCCTTGAGCTCGGAGAGGATGGATGATGCGTAGGAGTCCTTCTTGCTGAGGATACTGAGGATGCAGTATTCCAGCACTCCCCGGCGCATCTGGGTCTTTACGTTCTCGACATTGTTCATTACTTCCATGGCTGTGTCTCCTAATGATTAGCTGTGTTGTAGAATCTGCGCATATTCTCGGCCGTGACCGGAAGACCGTGCATACGGCATTTCTCCGCACTGGTACGGGCCGCCGGAACGGCGATCCAGAGGATGATGTATATCCATCCCCCGAATGAGCCGAAGAGGAAGAGTATGACGAAAAGGATGCGGATAACCAGTACGTCGATGTCGAAGTAGCAGGCCAGTCCCGAGGCCACGCCGCCGATGACGTTATGGTCGATGTCGCGGTACAGCTTTCTCACAGGTCGGTTTTCCTGACCGGAATGCCAGTAGTCGTCACGGTTTTCAGCTCTTCCGCTTCCATTGCATCCTGAATCTCCGGGCATATCAGAGCCGTCAGGCATACCGAGCTGGGTGATGACCCGCTCCACCAGGGAGATGTCCACCACCTCCTGTCTGGAGGAAAGGGATTCGGTGAAGATTTCGGCAATCCGCATTTCCAGATCGTCCATGACTTCCTTTGTCTGGTAGCCCATGCCGGTCTTGGAGCGGAATGCGTTGAGATAGGAGTTGAGTCTGTCGAAGGCATCCTCGTCTATGACGAAGCTGCGGCCTCCGATTCCTACGTTGAGTACTTGTTTCATAACTTTAGTATTGTGGTTTGTTTATTATTCTACAATGCAAATATATATAAAAATATTATTACCTTGTATCGCAAAGTATATAAATGTAAAAAATCTTGCACCGCAAACATGCGGCTCTTATGAACCTTCTTCAGCGGAATAGGTCATCCATAGTTATGACACTTTGAATCTTACCGGAATATTCGTTGCTCCGCAGGCCGTATGTAGTGATGAATGTCTGATGTATGGTCTTTTTAGGGTGAACGACTTCGAAAAATGTCTGGAGACGTTGTCTCAGCTTACGGTCATAGTCTTTTGTGATAGTATATTCGGCTATACTGAACTTAATCTCACAGAGGTTGATGATCCTGTCGGCACGGTCTATCAGCATATCTATCTGTGCTCCATCGTGTTCGTCATCGCCTCTGAATATCCAGGAAAACACCTCCGTACGCACTCCTGATATTCCAAGCGCCGCCTTAATCTGACGGATATGCGCAAAACATACATTCTCAAACGCAAGGCCTCTCCATGCGTTGATGCCCGGAAGGAACTGACTGTTCTCCCAAAAGGCTTCATCATTGGTCCTATGGCCGTCTATGAATTTGAGATAAAACATACAGAAAGGGTCCGTCAGTCTGTACCGCAGGTCCTTAGAGCGCCCGGAGAAGTCCTGAAATGCAGATATGAAACCATTTTCCTTGAGCACTCTGAGTATTTTTGTGAGGCCACCACCCGATGAAGAAGCCTTTGCGGCTATCTCCTCTCGCGTATATCCGCTGTTGGAGGTTGAGAGGAAGCGCACGATACGTTTGTAATCTTCAGGATTGACAAATAAGGAGTTAAACAGTCTGTCAAATTCATCTGCCAAGCCTGAGCCGCGGCTGAACAGCAGGTCATCCACATTCTGTGCAAGACTGCGCTCTTTTGTCAAGGAACTTAGATAATAGGTTCCATATTTAAACTTGCCAAAAGTAGCAAAAAATGTGAGTTTTGGCAAGAGTTCGATGTTTAATCTTGCCAAAAGTGGTGGGAAAAATCAGTTTTTGGCGAGAGTTCGTGCATGCCGTGTCAGGGCTGAAGGCGGTTGAAGAGGATGCCGACGTAGAGCCGGAGACCGCTGGAGAAGTCGCTTTGGTGACGTGTGGTGTTGAAGAGCCAGTCAGCCTTGATGACAAGACTGAGTTTCTGTGTAAGTGAGACCTCGATGCCGGCAAAAGGGGCAACAGCCATGAATGCGTACTTGTGCATGGCCGCCTGTCGTTCGGTGAGGAAGTCCTCCGTAGAGCCTTCGGTTATGATATGGTTCTTTACTCCACCGCCTCCTATCAGGAGGCCTGCAAACGGATGTACCCGGCCTTTAGAACGATGGAGATAGTCAATCAGCACTCCGCCCCAGCCAGTGTGGGAGTAGGAAGGAGAGGGGCGGTAAGATACATTGGAACTGTGGCCCTCTGCTCCTATGCGTATCATGTCCGTGGGTGTGCCGAATGCGAACTTGACATGTCCTCCTATGCCGGTGGCGCCGCCTTTGATCTGTATGGTTACGGGGGTCGCACTGCTGTAGCTGTATAACTGAAACGGACAACTCTGTATGTAGCCGCTGTGCAGCATCATGCCTCCGGTGTAACCCCGGAAACGAAAGCCGGAACTGTCGGCCTTATCGGATGCCAGAGTATTTAAAGGTATGATTGAAAGTATGGCCGCCATGACGGCAGCGGTCAGCAGTGCTCTCATCTTCATGCGGAAATTTGCCGCGAAGATAGTAAAAATTATTCCATGGAGGCCGGGTCGATGAGGTTGTTGAGGAGGGCGTAGACCGTGAGGCCGGCTACTGTCTTGATGCCGGTCTTGCGGGTAATGTTCTTGCGGTGGGTTATGACAGTGTATATGGATATGTGGAAGCGGTCTGCGATCTCCTTGTTAAGCATGCCCCGGGCTACGCACACCAGAATCTCTTTCTCGCGGGCGGACAGTTCTTCCCGGTTCTCTGCAGGGGACTTGCCGGTCGAGTGGGCCAGTGAGTTCCGGAGCTTGCTGATGACGGCAGCGGGCGTGTCATAGATACTGATGCTCTCATCGTAGTTCTTTGTGGACTCGTCATCAGGCAGGACGGTAGGGGCGGCCACGACCGCAGCGTCGGTCAGGTCCGATATGCGGTTGCGTCCCAGCGGTCTGGAGGCGTAGTCGAAGATAACCGGGTCCACTATGATGATGTCGGACATACTGTCCCGTACTGTGGCCTCGTTCTCGCGCGAGAGATCGGTCAGGACCGTCTCAATGGTGAATCCGCCGTGTTCTTCCAGAATACTGGCTATGCCGCGGGCGATGATGCGCGAGGGCGTGATAAGCAATATTTTCTTCTTCGTTACTGACATTTTTCCTCAAGTCTGTTAACCATGGGAATGAGTATTGAGTTCTCTATCATGGTATGTTTTTCCAAGTCGGTCTCCAGAGTACACAGCCGTGAGAGGGCCCGTATGGCGGTGACAGTGTCGCACGCCGGCGGGAGGTACTTCATTACTATGTTCCTCAGGTCATTGAGCTTCTCGTCTATGTTGTTGTGATTCTCCTCAAAGGTTTCCATGCTGTATCCTTCCACGTTCTGTCCGCTGGCTACTGAACGCACGTAGGGAAAGACTATATCCTCCTCGTAGGCAAAGTGATTCTCCACTTCCTTCCTGTATTCTGAAAAGAAGCGCATGATGATATCCTTCTGTATTGCAGTACACGGTCTGAGCAGTTCCTCGAACAGGTCGTCCAGTTCTTTCAAATGGTGGTCCAGGTAATAGGCATGGGACGCATGCAGGTACCGGACCAGGTCGATGGCCGATGCTGCGGTCATCATCTCCGTTGTCGGAACATAGCCCTCGGTGGAGTACACGTTGGCTATGAGGAGAAAGGTGTCGCAATTGACACCGCTCTCCATGCATGTCTCCTCAACGGTCTTCTCCCCGAATCCCAGTTTGATGCCCAGGCGGTAGATGACGGTAAGCAGTCTGTAGTCTATGCCGAGCAGATCGGCCATTTTCATGTTTTTTCTCATTGCACTGTGTATTTTGTACAAATATAGCTATTTTTAAAAGGAACGGACCCCATGGCCTGTCGCAGGTGCGGGATCCGTGACTTTCCAAACTTATGAGTAATTAAGCAAAGATTGAAATAACAACACTACATTATGGATATAACGGGTGCAAAGGTACTGTGCGGCATCATCCCGGTCAATCCTTAGAAATGGCTATTTGTCTCTCGCCCGTTCCCTTTTTGTAGGTATTTGCCGGTTTCCTCCCAGTCTGCTGTTCACATACTGCAATCTTACAGGATGCCCGACATGTCATCTTGGAATAATCTATCCTCCATGTCTGCTCTGTAAAGTGTTAACTATCTGATGTTAAGCAAATTAAGACTGTGAACTAAAGGCAAG
The DNA here is from genome assembly GCA_018711925.1 of Candidatus Coprenecus pullicola. GTDB lineage: Bacteria > Bacteroidota > Bacteroidia > Bacteroidales > UBA932 > Coprenecus > Coprenecus pullicola. The sequence continues at coordinate 3,319 of DVHR01000029.1, read as the reverse complement.
GTCTAAAGGTCTAAAAGAAAGTGTCGTGCAGCGGAACTGCTTGTCCGGTTTAGGACTTTCTCTCTTTTGATGCCGTACTTTAAAAGCAGGTATTCCGTTTCCTGAAGTATCTCTAAATCCCGGACCGGGCAAGTCGGAGAATCGCAATGCGTTCATTATCAGATTGCTGTATTTTATAAAGGTGCCCCGTTCAGGTTTGAAAGACCGACAGGGCACCTTTGTGCGAGGTTAAGTACCTAACAGTCAGCGGAATCATACTTCGGCTAGAGTCACTGCCGCGAGCCTCCGGATGTCAGGATTTTCCGGCAGCTCATAAAGAAAGGCCGCCTCTCCGGATCAGACTGTCTTGATAGTGCGGATGGCGGCCGGATGTGACGTGTTGACGGTACTGGATGCCTACTGCTCCGGGAAGGTGAACGGTACTGAGCAGGTGAGTACGCTGCCGTCCGTGTCCCTCATGGTGATGGAGAAGACATGGCTCTTTATCTCGGGTGTGGCCGTGAACCTGAGCGACGAGCCTGGATATCCGACCCACAGCAGGAAAAGGTTCTCCTGAGTCAGCTCCGTCAGCGGCTTCACCACGGGATGGAAGCGGTTGCACTCGGACGGCGGGAACCATTCGTATCCAGTCCCGTCGTATCCGTCCGTCTGTCCCATACCGATCATGAACTCATCCAGGACCTGCTCCGGCCAGAATCCTCCGATGTTGTACATACTCTCTATGTATGGCAGGGCCGTCGCTCCTCTGAAACAGTACGTATCCTGCTAAGGACTCCCCGGCGGGTATGTCCAGAAACTGCTCTGAACTGATTATGTCAACATTGACAAACTTGTTGGAAAAAAACTGCGGTAATTGACGGATCCTGTGGGACATACCTATTGTATGCCGTGTCTCCGATTTCGGTGTAAAAATTATTCGTGGAGCCTTTCCCTGCCCTTTCGAGGCTTGTCCCCTCGAGGTTAAGGTATATCACTCCGTCCTCCTCCACAGCCTTTCCTTTCAACTGGTCAGCGAGAATCACTCCCTGAATGAAGTGCGTGGTGTAGATGGGGTCCCCAAAAGGCCTTTCCTCCTGCTCGCAGGAGACCGCTCCTGCTGCAGCAAGTCCGCAGATTAAAAAAGATGTGCCTTTTTCATATTGCTTGATTTTAACAGGTTAATAAATTATCAGCTCTTTCTTAGAGGATGCATAAAATCACAAAAACGCTGCAAGATTTCCGCCAGATCTGCCGTAGTGTAAGCAACGGTCGGGAGGCGAATGGTGAGAGCGGTCTTCTATGCGTCATGCTGGTCAAAACTATAGAGATATACGGCCTGCAACAGGTATGTATTGTGGCCGTATATCTCTGGAGTATTTCAGAACTCGAATCCTACCTTAATGCCGAGCATCAGCCATGAACTGTCGCTGTTGGAGAATCCCATGAACTTAGTGTCAAGCCCCAGCCTCAGCCATTCCAGAGGTCTGTACATCAAGGTCAGGCCGATACTGCCGGCAAAGCGGGTCTGTTTCTGCCGGAAGTCGATGGTACCGTAGGCGACACCTGCCTCCAGTGTCGGATACAGGGAGAATCTTTCTGCCTGAGACCTTATCCCGTAGGAAAGATAGGCCATGACTGTGCCCGCATGTCCTGTCTCCAGATAACTGTATCTGCTTCCGTTGCTGTATCCCAGCAATCCGATGCTTATACCCGCGTTGAACGAGTCATTCAGAAAGCTGTAGCCCAGTGTCAGGACTTCAAATCCACACTTGTCGTAGGTATTGCCGTATATGGGGAGATATGATGCCCCGGTAAGTACGAAATGTCCCGAATGGTCGTTGCCCTCTTTAACGGCTGTTGTATCCACACTTTCCTGTGCGGTCAAGGATATTGTGGTCAGATACATCAACAGAGTCAGGGTGATTTTCAGGAATGGCTTCATAACAAGGGATTATCTGTGCTGATGACGATATCTGCTCCGAAAGCCGCTGATGTTGCTCCGCTGGCCAATACTGCTCCGGCTACAACTCCGCCTCCGGTGTTCGCAACGAGGCTTCCGACGGCTCCTCCGGCTACTCCGCCCAGTACATCAGCAAGACCTATGACAAGCCACTGCCACCATTTCCTTTTCTTTTTATCTTTAACATATGAAGGTACATTGTCGTCCTGGAATAAAGGCACAGCTGCCTCCCATTGCGCAGTGGAGTATCTGAACACAGAAGTGGCCTCCAGGACAGTCCTTTTCTCTGCTTCCGGTAAAGAGGTGTTGCTTATGACAGTGGATTCAAGACTTACTATCTGGGATTTAATTCTTTCGTAAGAAAAGTCTCCGGGATTATTGAACAGGTCTGCAATAGATGCTGAAAGTCTGTTAAATTCATTTTGAAGCTGAGGAGACGGGATGTCGTCAGTGTTTATAGTGAGTGACATGGCTTCATGGATAATCTGGTCAATCTGTTCTTTGGAGAGAACATTTTCCACGTAAATGGTATCGGCTTTTGTCCCGGCATATATGGACGCTATGAAGTTATCGGTTGCAGTTGAAAGACTTTCAAACTGCGGTTCAGCGTGGGACAGTAGGTACTCAATCCCTTGAAAATGCAGTCTTCCGATATAGTCGTATGGATTGTCCGGATTGGCGGCTCTTTCCATATCCGCGTCAGATACAATTTTGTACAGTTCAGTGAAATAGGACTGGCTGTTCCGTGATTCGGTGGCGATGTCCTGTTGTTCTGAGCAGGAGTAGGATGACAGTGTGAGGCCTATGATGCAGGCCAGTGATAGGATAAAATGTTTCATATAATTAAATTTTTAAATTGGGTTAGTTGTTTATAATCATCAGATGATGAGTTATTTGATGGTGAAGTAGCCCTCGTATTCGCCGGAGGAGCCGGAGAGGACGAGGCGGAAGAGTCCTTCGCCGATGCCGGAGAGGTCATAGTCGTACTCCATGCCGTTTGCCGGCAGGGCGGAGGTGTAGACGATGACTCCAAGCCTGTCCTCAATATAGAGGGTGTACATGCCCGAGTCATCGAAAGAGACGGAGAGCACGTCCCGTTGCAATGTGGCTTCGGGGATATCCTCTACAATACTGCGTGTAGTAGGAATAATCTGATAAATAAGAATTCTCGTAGCGTCATCTGTGGATGATGCTGATGCCGTATATATACTGAGTACGGCTGAAATCATAATTAATGCAAAATATTTCATACAGAAATTGTGTGTTTTGTTTATTGCAAATATATCTCATAAGCAATGAAAATGTATAATTTCACATTAATTTCTGTTTTCGAACTGCCTGATAATCAAGCATGAATTTGCATTAAATATTAATGGCTGT